>CANDQP010000049.1 GCA_947388185.1 uncultured Dorea sp.
GGATACAGGGGACAGATATCTGTCTACCCCTCTGTTTGCAGAGTAAGGGCAGCGGCATTGCGTAATTAGCAGTGAATTCTGCACTCGCTGCCGTTATTTATGTAGTCTTTTAGGGGAGGTGATCGGGATGATGATTTCAACGAAAGGCAGATATGCGCTTCGGGTGATGATCGATCTGGCAGAGAATGATGGAAAAGGTTATATCCCCATGAAAGAGGTGGCAAAGCGGCAGGAGATTTCTTTGAAATATCTGGAACGCATTCTTCCGGTACTGACGAAGAACAGGATGATTGAAGGACTTCAGGGGAAGGGAGGCGGTTACCGCCTGGCGGCCCTGCCGGCAGATATCCGTGTCGGGGACATTTTACGCCTTACGGAAGGGGATCTTGCGCCGGTGGCATGCCTTGGCTGTGAGGCAGATATCTGTGAGCGTGCCGAAGGCTGCAGGACATTACCGATGTGGACGGAGTTCTACAGGCTTACCAATGCATATTTTGATGGAATTACATTGGCGGATCTGATGAAGCCTGCATGTTGATCCGAAGAAGTATCTTTATAAAGGGCTGCGTCGTATGGCAGCCCTTTTCCTGTGAAGATTTATTTCAAAAACAGATGTATCAATCGTTCATTCCATTTCTTATAAGGCTGATACCGCATCGGCAGATCCAGCCAGGTCTTCTTATCTACAATACTCTTATAATGGGTAAATGTGTCAAAACCATCTTTCCCGTGATATGAACCCATACCGCTCGGCCCAAATCCGCCGAAGCCCATCTCGCTGGTGGCAAGGTGTATGATGGTATCGTTGATGCATCCCCCGCCGTAACCGCACTGGGAGGTCAATTTCCCTGCCGCCGCCTTGTCATTGGTAAAGATATAGAGGGCAAGAGGATGGGGCATGGAATTGATATTGCGGATCGCTTCATCTAAGGAATCATAAGTAAGGATCGGCATCACAGGCCCGAAGATCTCTTCCTGCATTACGGCGTCTCCGAAGGTAACATTGTCCAGGACGGTCGGTTCGATCTGGCGGGCATATCGGTTCGCCTTGCCGCCCCAGACGACCTTATTCTCATCGATCAGGTTAAAGATCCGGTCGAAATGCTTCTGATTAATGATCTTGCCGTAGTCGTCCCGCTCAAGAGGCTGCTTGCCGTACTGCTTCTGGATCTGTTTCTTGATCTCCTTTACCAGACGTTCCTTAACAGAACGGTCACAGTAGACATAATCCGGCGCGACGCAGGTCTGGCCGCAGTTCAAGTATTTGCCGAAGACGATCCGTCTGGCGGCAAGCTTCAGGTTGGCGGTCTTCTCAACGATGCAGGGGCTCTTCCCTCCTAATTCCAGAGTGACAGGGGTAAGATGTTCAGAGGCATGTCTCATGACTTCCCTGCCGACTGCCTGGCTTCCGGTAAAGAAGATATAATCAAAATGCTCATTCAGCAGGCAGGTGTTCTCTGCCCGTCCTCCGGTAACGACGGTGACAAAGCGCTCATCAAAACAGTCGCAGATGATCCTTCTTACGATCTCACTGGTATAAGGAGAATATGCGCTGGGCTTAAGGACAGCCGTATTCCCGGCGGCAATCGCGTCGACAAGAGGATCGAGAGTCAGCAGGAACGGATAATTCCACGGGCTCATGATCAGTACGACGCCATAAGGGGACGGCTTCTTATAGCTTCTGGAATGGAACTGGGCAAGAGGCGTCCTGACAGTCTTCTCCCTGGCAAAGGAATGGATGTGCTTCAGCATATAACTGATCTCGCTGAGCACAAGCCCGGTCTCGCACATGTAGCTTTCGAAATTGCTCTTTCCAAGATCCTGCTTCAGCGCCTCGTTGATCTCCGGCTCATGCTTGATGATGCTGTCTTTTAGCTTCTTCAGCGCGCTGACCCTTGCATTGATATCAAGAGTAGCGCCTGAAAGGAAATATTTTCGTTGATTAGATACAATATTTTTGATTTCGTATTCGTTCATAGGGAATTGCTCCTTTTCCGGTATCCAAAAATATATGAAAGAGTTATACAGTTACAGATTCGTCAGAATCCATCAGAGTTACATAGAACTGTTCCAGTTCTTCTGCATCCATAAGGACGGGTACCGGGTACAATGGATTGGCCTCCTTATCCGCATAGTGGGAGAGCTTTGGGATATCTACTTCCTGGATTTCCTTTACCTTATCCCCGATATCAAACCGTTTCTTCATAGCCTTGATGGCTTCGATGAATTCGCCCGCCGCCGTATCGTAAGGGGTATCCTTCGCGGAAATGCCCGCCGCTACGGCCAGATGGTGCAGTTTCTTATGGATACAGGGCCCGTACGCTTCTAATACGAAGGGGAGCAGTATGGCGTTGGCAAGCCCATGTGGTACATTATACTCTCCGCCCAGGGAATGTGCAACCGCATGTACATAGCCTACATAGGATTTGGTAAATGCACATCCGGCATAGAAAGAGGCGTGCAGCATATTCCTCCGCGCGTCGATATCGCTGCCGTTCGTATATGCCTTGTCTATATTTTCAAAAATGAGCCTGACCGCCAGAAGCGCGTCTTTTCTGGTGCCATAAGTAGTGGATTTTCCAATATATGCCTCTACCGCATGGGTCAGGGCGTCCATTCCGGTCGTTGCCGTGATGAACGGCGGGAGGCTTAAGGTGACCTTGGGATCCAGCACCGCATATCTTGGGATCAGCGGGAAATCATTGATCGCGTATTTGTGCCTGGTCTCGGCGTCCGTGATTACTGCCGCAAGGGTAGTCTCGCTTCCGGTTCCGGCCGTGGTGGGAATGGCGATCAGAAGAGGAAGTTTCTTATGGACTTTAAGGATGCCCTTCATCTTGGCCAGGGATTGCTTCGGCTTCGCGATGCGGGCTCCGACCGCCTTGGCACAGTCCATGCTGGAGCCGCCTCCGAAGCCGATGATGGCGTCGCAGCCGTTGGACAGATACAGTTCCAGCGCTTCTGCCACGTTGGCCGTGGTGGGATTGGCAACCGTCTTGTCATAGATACAGAAGGGGATACCGTCCTTGGTCAGGACATTTTCCAGGCGTTTCGTGAGTCCGAGACTCCGGATGCCTGTATCGGTGATGATCAGTGCATGGCTGCACTTGCGTTTCCTAAGAATGTCGGGAATGGTCTTTACACTGCCTATGACTTCCGGTTTACGGTACGGGAGAAATGGGAGCGCTATTTTTAATCCCGTCTGGAAAGTACGGCAGTAGAGTTTTTTCGCTTTGTTCATGGCAGATCTTATCCTTTCTGATTAAATTTTTAGCGGGCTGTGCCCTGTTCTTGGGAATGTTCCAGTTCCTCGCAGAAATGCTCCAGGTTATCGGATATCAGGAATAATACACGGTAGAAAATATCCCGCTCCCCGGCAGTAATATCCTTCCCGCCCTCTAAGGTTGCACGAAGGATCAGGCGGTTGACCTTCCTGGCATGCTGCATCCCTGTATCGGTGAGAACGGCTTTGGAACGGTACTTCTTCTTCTCCTGAGGATGCGCATATTGGATGAAACCGCGGTCCTCCAGATCCGACAGGATTCGTGAGATGCCCGCCTTGTTCTCCTTGCACAGGTTACAGAGGTCGGCTGCAGTAAGTCCCTCTGAATGTGAATACAGGAAATACAGACACATAACATGGGTGCCCTTTAAGCCGAGAGAGCGCATCTCCAGCTTCTTGATCCTCTGGATATTCTTGTAGATCTGCGATACACCGGTTGTAAGCTGTTCAAATCTGTGGATCATATATAACTCGCTTTCTTTATGAATGAAAATATACCTTATCGGACGAAGTCCGCCCGCCCCGTCAGGGGCATGTTAAAGTTGAGAAATCAACTTCTTGGTCATATAGACTATACCAATAAGAAGTTGAGATGTCAACAATTTTATAAGGAAAACGAAAAGGTTTTCAGACAACAGGATTTCTGACGGAGTGTTAACGTGTGGAGTGAAAAAGTTGACAATTATTAGGCGCTTGATATATAGTAGTCATATCGATGTAAATGCTTTAAGTACAGTACACTGGAAGGAGTAAGGATATGGGATTAGCAGAGCAGTTGAAGCAGAAGATTTTAGAGGGATACCAGATTACAAAGGAGGAAGCTCTGGAGCTGTATGATGAGCCGTTAGAGGAAATATGCCGGGCGGCGGATGAGATCCGGCAGTTTTTCTGCGGAAACCGGTTTGACATCTGCACGATCGTCAATGGTAAGAGCGGAAGATGCTCGGAGAATTGTAAGTATTGTGCGCAGTCGGCGTATTATCATACTTCGGCAGAGGAATACCCGCTGTTAGATACAGAGGAGATCGTGCGGCAGGCAAAATACAATGCGGACTGCGGAGTGCTGAGGTATTCCATCGTGACTTCCGGGCGATGCCTGAATGATGATGAGATCGGGCAGATGTGTGAAGCGATCCGGGAGATTAAGGAGAAGGTTGATATAGAAGTGTGCGTATCCTTCGGGCTTCTGACAGAAGAACAGTTTCGCAGGATCAAAGAAGCGGGAGCGTCCCGGGTACATAATAATCTGGAGACATCCAGGCGCAATTTCCCCAATGTCTGTACGACCCATACATTTGACGATAAGGTCCGTGCGATCCGTGCGGCGATGGCGGCCGGTTTGGAGGTCTGCAGCGGCGGTATCATGGGGCTTGGAGAGTCGGCAGAGGATCGGATCGATATGGCGCTTACCCTGCGGGAGCTTGGAATAAAGAGCGTTCCGGTGAATATGCTGAATCCGATTCCGGGAACCCCCTATGAGAAGAATGAGAGGCTGGGCGTTAACGATATGAGAAGGATAGTGGCAGTCTGCCGTTATCTCCTTCCGGACGCGGCGATCCGGCTTGCGGGCGGTCGGGGGCTGATGGAGGATAAGGGGGAAGGGTGCTTCTGTTCCGGTGCCAATGCCGCCATATCCGGCGATATGCTGACAACCGCCGGATATACGGTAGAGACGGATCTTAAGATGATAGACAGGCTTGGATACAAAGTATATCTGTCATAAGATGGCGGAATTGTGAAGCAACTCGTCTCGTTTCCTTATAATCTCATGAAAGTCCGCTTTCGTAATCTCGAGCTTAGACGGATCCCGCAGGATTGCCGAAGGATGATATACGGCGGTCAGTGCGCAGTCCTTGCGGTGGGTCCAGGTTCCGTGCTGCCGGGTGATCTTAAAATCCGGAGAAATGATACGCTGTGCGGCGACGCGGCCAAGACAGACGATGATCTTAGGCTTCAGCAGGAAGGTTTCGTATTTCAGATAGGGGAAGCAGGCTTCTTTCTCTTCATCCCTGGGGTCACGGTTTCCCGGGGGATGGCATTTCAGAATATTGGTGATATAGATCTCTTCTCTCGTCAGTGAACAGTCAGTCAACAGCTCATCCAGTATTTTCCCGGAACGTCCGACAAAGGGAAGCCCTTCAAGGTCTTCCTGACTGCCGGGAGCTTCCGCGATCAGCATGATATCGGCGTTATGGCTTCCCCGCCCCATGACGGGCAGATGCCGGGTCTGACTTAACGGGCAGTGGGTACAGGCGTTGATATGTTGTTCGATTTCATCCCATGTATGCATAAGTTTCTCCTTTGAGGTAGTCTTTTTCGCTCTTGTATCATATTATAACGATATAAAACAAAAAGTAAAGGGATGGAACCCTGGAATAATGAAATACGAATAATATTTAATGATTATCATTAAAAAACATTGCGGGAAATATATAAATGTGATAAAATATTGTCAAACGAAGGTGGAGATGCGGCACAAAAAGGAGGACAGATATGGAGACATACAGTAGTTATGAGAAAAAGGGATTATCATATAGCCGTATATGCCGGCTGTTCTTGGCCGGTGCGTTGCTGGTGTGGCTGATCAGGTTCGCGGCAGCGGCTGTAACGATCATATGGATATGTAATCGGCCGGAATCGGCAATTCAATTGACAGAGACAGAGAATGCGTATCGTTTTGATATGATTCTGGGATATGCGCAATGCGGACGGGAACATATCCCGGATGGTGCAGAGATTGTAAGCAGTAAAAGATTCTGTATTGTCTTTCTGGTTTTTTCTTCGATAACGAAAGAATTGCCTGTATTGCTGTTGTTAGGATATCTGAGGAGGATCTTGAATGTTATTCGGGACGCTCATTCGCCGTTTGTCAGCCAGACGGCGGAATATACCGGGAAGATTGGATGGATCCTGGTTTTGACGGGAGCTTTTGGAGAATGGATCTTCCAGATGGGAATGGGGCTTCTGGTGTATCATCAGCCGTATTTCGTTAATCCGCTGGAATTCTCCTGGATATTTGCAGGAGTGATCGTATTGCTGACAAGCGATATATTAAGAAGGGGATGTGAGCTTCAGGAATTCTCGGATGAGACGTTGTAGCGGCTGCATTCTGGTCATTGCGGAAGGAAGTCTTAACGGGCATGCCGCCGGGTGACGGAACGGCAGGCAGTCAAAGATAATAGGAGGTGTGACGGCATATGGCGATCATATTAAGACTTGACAGAGTGATGGCGGATCGCAAAATGTCCCTGAATGAGTTGTCGGAGAAGGTGGGTATATCGAATGTAAACCTGTCCAATCTGAAGAATGGGAAGGTAAGGGCGGTTCGTTTTTCTACATTAGACGCGATCTGTGAAGTGCTGGATTGTCAGCCCGGAGATATCCTGGAGTATCGGTGTGAGGACAGAAAAGCCTTGTAAACAGGCGGATGCAACTGCTGGTTGACAAATTTCCAAGTGCCGTTTTCTTGTATTTTTATGGGATCAGAGGTAAAGTGTCAGCATAAGGCAGACTCCGGGAAGCGGTTTCGCAGCAGTCAGCCGGACAGGAATCAGAAAGGCAGGTATAGAGAATGAATTTGGCAGAAAAACTTACAATACAGAGAAAGAAAGCCGGGATGTCCCAGGAGCAGCTTGCGGACAGGCTGGGGATTACCCGCCAGTCGGTCAGCAAATGGGAAGCCGGGAGCAGTATCCCAGAGATATCGAAACTGGTCGCAATGTCGGAAATATTCCGGGTCAGTCTGGATTATCTTCTGAAGGATTATCTGGATGAAGAGAAGAACAGCGGGATCGCGGCGGATGGCTGTCGGAACGAACCGTATGGAGAGAAGCGGTCAGAGGCAAATCAGCAGATGGAAGAGGATAATTCAAGACTTGAGAAGAAAGTGGACGATCTTGCCAGGTATATCAAGGGGTATCAGTATACCAGCAAGACGAAGATCGCGGGCATACCGCTGGTATCCATCCGTTTCTCCAGGCAATTAGGCAGAGACGGTATTGCCAAGGGAATCATTGCGATCGGCAATATCGCGATCGGCGTGATCAGCCTGGGCGCCTTTTCGTTTGGTATCATCAGTTTTGGTTCGGTCGCAGTAGGATTATTGGCGATTGGCGCGCTTGCTTTCGGGCTTGCCGCATGGGGAGCGCTTGCGATCGGGGTCATTGCGTTCGGTGCGTCAGCGATGGGAATCTACAGCGCCGGCGTGTCGGCATGGGGCCAAGAGGTAGCGGTGGGTGTGTCTGCCATGGGTAAGACGGCGATCGGAGAGACGGTGAAGGGAACCCATTGTCTGACCGTTGAACAAGGAGTGACTACAGGAGCGCAGATCGAGCAATTCCTCGAAGATACGAATCCGAATCTGTGGAAACCATTCAGGGATATGCTGACGGCATTTGCAGCGCATTTGTAAAAACTATTCCATCTGCAAAGTCATTGCGGTATAATGGAGAAATACACCCCAAATAGACAAGGAGGCAGAATGGTGGGAGAACAGTTAACACAGAGCGATGTACAGAAAATAAAGGAAGAGATTGAATACAGGAAATTAGTGGTACGCAAAAGGGAATTGGAGGCGGTCAAGGAGGCACGGGCGCAGGGAGACTTAAGTGAGAATTTCGAGTATAAGGCGGCAAAGCAGGATAAGAACCGCAATGAGAGCCGTATCCGGTATCTGGAGAAGATGCTTAAAACTGCACGGATCGTGTCGGATGTTTCTCGGGATGACGAGGTGGGAATCAATAATACGGTCGAAATATATTTTGAGGAGGATGATGAGACGGAGGTCTATCGGTTGGTGACGAGTGTACGCGGGAATTCCCTGCAGGGGCTTATCAGTATAGAATCGCCGCTCGGGAAGGCGATCAGAGGGCATAAGGCGGGAGACCGTGTCAAGGTGAAGACGAACGGTGAGGATGGATATTTTGTTGAAATCAGGAAGATCGATAAGACTACGGATGATTCTAATGATACGCTGCGGAAATATTGATGGAGGGTTTGTCAAAACGTGTCGAAAAATTTCGATTGTGTTCGACAGATATTTGTGATAAGCTATTAATGACAAAAAGAGATGCCCTTGGTAACAGCGGGTGGATTTGGCATTGCACAGTGGAGGTGTAGCGATATGGAACATGTAGAATTATTATCAGCTATATCTGTGATGTTGGATGAAAAGCTTGAACCGGTTAAGAAAGATACAGCTGGGATAAAAGCTGAAGTGAAAGAACTTAAAGAGGAAACGAGTGCTGTAAGAGACGATGTAAGAGAAGTCAAGGAAGATGTCGGTGTCTTGAAGACTGAGATGAAAGAGGTCAAGGAAGATGTCGGTGTCTTGAAGACTGAGATGAAAGAGGTCAAAGAAGATGTGAGCATCCTGAAGACTGAGATGAAAGAGGTCAAAGAAGATGTGAGCATCCTGAAGACCGAGGTCAAAGAAGTCAAAGAAGATGTGAAGGTCTTGAAGACCGAGATGAAAGAGGTCAAGGAAGATGTCGGTGTCTTGAAGACTGAGGTGAAAGAAGTCAAGGAAGATGTGAGCATCCTGAAGACCGAGGTCAAAGAAGTCAAAGAAGATGTGAAGGTCTTGAAGACCGAGATGAAAGAGGTCAAGGAAGATGTGAACATCTTGAAGACCGAGGTGAAAGAGATCAAAGAAGATGTCGGTGTCTTGAAGACCGAGGTGAAAGAGATCAAAGAAGATGTCGGTGTCTTGAAGACTGAGATGAAAGAGGTCAAAGAAGATGTGAACATCTTGAAGACCGAGGTGAAAGAGATCAAAGAAGATGTGGACACCCTGAAGACCGAGGTGAAAGAGGTCAAAGAAGATGTGAAGGTCTTGAAGACTGAGATGAAAGAGGTCAAAGAAGACGTGAACATCTTGAAGACCGAGGTGAAAGAGATCAAAGAAGATGTCGATGTCTTGAAGACTGAGATGAAAGAGGTCAAAGAAGATGTGAACGTCCTGAAGACCGAGGTCAAAGAAGTCAAAGACAATGTAGATGTTTTGAATACTGAGGTGAAAGATCTGAAAGACAATGTAATTGTCTTGAATACTGAAGTAAAGGATTTGAGAGATAATGTAACCGTCTTAAATACTGAGGTAAAGGATCTGAAAGACAATGTAACTGTCTTAAATACTGAGGTAAAAGATCTGAAAGAAAATGTAATCGTCTTGAATACTGAGGTAAAAGATTTGAATGACAATGTAACCATCTTAAATGTTGATGTTAAAGATCTGAAAGACAATATATGTGTCTTGAACACTGAGATGGGAGATTTGAAAGATAATGTCAAGCTGACGAATATTCAAATGGAGAACAATATTTTACCGCGGCTTCAGACTATTGAGAGTTGTTATTTGTCTACATATAAGAGATATCAGACAGGCGGCGATCATATTGAGGAGATGCGGATGGATATTGATGTTTTGAAGCTGACGGTTGCAGATCACACCAAACAGATACAACGTTTGCAGAAACTGCAGCAGTTAGCATAACCAATAGAAGAATGCACTACAGGGAGGTGAAAAGATGAAGAGATTTTCTTGCTAATTACAGATGTAACTGCATAACAAGAGTTAACAGGATTCCCCTGTCTTTTTGTTGTGCCGATAGCAGGAAAGTCTTTCGATTCATCATCCGGGAATAGTGCAGGCAATACCTCTTTGATCTGAGGGACGATTGTGTGTATTTCATGAGGCTGTAAGGAGACTTTCTTGCAGTCTTTTTGTTTTAGGAGGTACACATATGTCAATGATAGACGTCGTGAATTTAAGTTTTTCTTATGAGGGTAATTATGAACAGATCTTTCAGGATGTATCATTTCGGATCGATACGGATTGGAAATTAGGATTTGTAGGAAGGAATGGGCGCGGGAAGACAACGTTTTTGAATCTTCTGCTAGGCAGATATGAATACCAGGGAAGTATATCATCCAGTGTGGAATTCGCTTATTTCCCCTATGAAGTGGCGGATGTGAGCAGGATGGTGTATGAGATTCTGGAAGAACTGAATCCGCAGACAGAAGAATGGGAGATCTTCCGGGAATTGAATCTTCTGGATGTAGATGCGGAAGTTTTATATCGGCCGTTCTCAACCTTGAGTTACGGGGAACGGACAAAGGTGCTGCTTGCGATGCTGTTCCTTGGGGAGAATCGGTTCCTTCTGATCGACGAGCCGACGAATCATCTGGATGCGGAGGCCAGGCAGCGGATTGCCGGGTATTTGTCCCGGAAGAAGGGATTTATACTGGTATCCCATGACCGGCATTTTCTGGATTCCTGTGTGGATCATATACTTTCCATCAATAAGATGGATATTGAAGTGCGGAAGGGGAATTTTAGTTCCTGGTACGCAGACAAAGAGGCACGGGACAGGCTTGAGGAGGCGCAGAACCAGAAGCTTGAGACGGAGGTTAAGCGGCTTAGGAAGGCGGCAAGACAGTCCTCGGACTGGTCGGCGAAGGTAGAGAAGAGTAAGAAGGGGCAGAGAGTGGCGGGCTTACGGCCGGACAGAGGACATATCGGCCATCAGGCGGCCAAGATGATGAAGCGTGCGAAGGTGCTGGAGAGCCGGCAGCAGCACGCGATCGAGGAGAAGTCGAAGCTTCTGAAGAATATTGAGACAATGGATGTCCTTCAGATCCATCCGCTGACATATCACACGGATAAACTGGCAGAGATCCAGGATATTACAGTCTGTTATGATGGCAAGCCGGCATGCTCCGGGATTAGTTTCGATATTCGTATGGGAGAACGTGTCTGTCTCTCAGGGAAGAACGGATGCGGCAAATCCAGTATTCTGAAACTGTTGAACGGCGAAGATCTGGAATATAAAGGGAAGCTTCTGATAGGTGCAGGGCTTAAGATCTCGTATGTGTCCCAGGATACCTCCTATCTTCGGGGGGATCTAAGAGAACTGTCCGAGGAGTATGGTCTGGATGAGAGCCTTTTTAAGGCGGTGCTTCGCAAGCTTGATCTGGAGAGGGGGCAGTTTGAGAAGGACGTGAGCCAGTACAGCGCCGGACAGAAGAAGAAGGTATTGCTGGCGAAGAGCCTGTGTGAGCAGGCGCATCTGTATATATGGGATGAACCGTTGAACTATATTGACGTGCTGTCGAGAGTCCAGATCGAGGAGCTGCTGCTTAAGTATAAGCCTGCGGTTATTTTCGTGGAGCACGACAGGGCTTTTCGGGAGAATGTGGCGACGAAAGTAATAGAGATGTAGGCTATATCATTTATGATACACGAGGAGAGATAGTATGGAGCAGATGACGTTATTTGACGACAGAAAGCAGACGGCGCCCCTGGCAAGCCGTCTGCGTCCTGCAACGCTGGAGGATTTCGCGGGACAGGAGCATTTGTTGGGAGAAGGGAAGATGCTTCGGCAGTTGATCGAGCGGGACCAGATATCTTCGATGATATTCTGGGGGCCGCCGGGAGTTGGGAAGACGACCCTTGCAAGTATCATTGCCAATCGGACGAAGGCTGATTTCATTAATTTCAGCGCGGTCACCAGCGGGATCAAGGAGATCAAGGAAGTGATGAACCAGGCGGAGAACAGCCGCAGGATGGGGGTTCGGACGGTCTTGTTCGTAGATGAGATCCACCGGTTTAACAAGGCTCAGCAGGATGCGTTTCTGCCTTTTGTGGAGAAGGGAAGCATCGTGTTGATCGGTGCGACAACGGAGAACCCCTCCTTCGAGGTCAACGCGGCGCTTCTGTCCAGATGCCGGGTGTTCGTGCTGAAAGCGCTTGAAGAGGCGGACCTTATCAAGGTTCTCAGGCATGCATTGACAAGCCCGGCCGGGTTCGGCCCGCAGAATGTACGGATCACGGACAGGCAGGTGGAGGCGATCGCGGCATTTGCCAACGGAGATGCCAGGACAGCGCTCAATACCCTGGAGATGGCGGTGACGAACGGGGAGATCAGCGCCGATGGGCTGCTGGTAACGGACGAGGGCCTGGAACAGTGTATCAGCAGGAAGTCCCTTCTCTACGATAAGAATGGAGAGGAGCATTATAATCTGATCTCTGCGCTTCACAAATCCATGCGCAACAGTGACCCGGATGCGGCGATCTACTGGATGTGCAGGATGCTGGAGGGCGGCGAGAATCCGCTGTATATTGCGAGAAGGCTGATCCGGTTTGCCAGCGAAGATGTGGGTATGGCGGACAGCCATGCGCTGCAGGTGGCGGTGGCGGCGTATCAGGCGTGCCATTTCCTGGGGATGCCGGAATGTGACGTGCATCTGACCCATGCGGTCACCTATCTTGCCATGGCGCCGAAGTCCAATGCCCTCTACACCGCGTGCGAGATGTGCAAGCAGGATGTGAAGAATATGCGGGCGGAGCCGGTTCCGCTTAACTTGCGCAACGCGCCCACGAAGCTTATGAAAGATCTGGAATATGGCAAAGGATATGAATATGCTCACGATACGGTGGAGAAACTGACACATATGCAGTGTATGCCGGAATCCTTAAGCGGCAGAGTGTATTATCACCCTACCGATCAGGGTGAGGAGAGAGCGGTTAAGGACAGGCTTAATGAGATCAAAGCATGGAAGTCGGACAGGAGATGATAATTATGGAGGAAAAGAATTCCTTTGAGAAGATCTATGATGTGATACGCCAGATTCCTAAGGGGAAGGTGGCGTCTTACGGACAGATCGCGGCGCTTGCGGGCAACCGCCGCTGGGCGAGAGTGGTCGGCTATGCGCTCCACGCGGTGCCGTGCAACAGCGATCTGCCGTGCCATCGTGTGGTGACCAGGGACGGCAGGATGTCCTGTGCGTTCGGAAGCGGAAGATGCAACCGGCAGACAGAGCTTCTGAAAGCAGAAGGGGTAGAATTCCAGGATGACAAGGTAGATATGAAGAGATATCAATGGAAGAAGATGATAATCTGAAACCAGTGGCTTTGTCCTGTACGCAAAGCCGCAGATAGTGCCGGCGGACTTCTGCGTAAAGGACAAAGCGGGCTAATGGATCATAATTATAGTTGTCGCCAGAGCGGTCAGTTCGGAGTTCTCGTTACCCGCGTCGAGCAGTGAGGAGGCATTGATGGAGACGGTTACCGTCGTCTCCTCGTCGAATGTAGGGGCAGCGGCGTATTTCTCCATAGCCGTTATAAGTCCGGCAGAGACCTCCTCGATGGAGTAATAGGTTCCGCCCTCGAATTCGTTGTAGGCGTCCAGGAAGCTGGTGTTCGGCGAGGTCTTGATCTCCACCATATAGCTGTAAACGCCGTCTTCTTTCTTCGGAATGCCAATGGAATATTTACACTGCTTCATCATGGTCTCAAGAGCCGCCTGATATCTGGGGATGTAAGCCTGGGTCAGATCAGAAGGCGGGTCGAATACATCCTCCTTATACCAGGCAAGCGCTTCTTCCTCCGTGCGGTCTGTATGCAGCGCGAAACGGGCTACGTCGCCTTTGAAGGATGCGTCCAGGTAAGCTTTGACGAAGTCGTAGCAGTCTAAGACATCGCAGACCGTATTGTAAGGCTCCATATATCCATGAAGTGTCTGGGCGAGGAAGGTGTTAAGGCTTTCCTCGGAGATAGAATAGGACTCCCCTTCTTTGGATACTGTAAGTGTAGAGATGGTCTCTGCGTCGAAAGCGGGAGACGCTTTTAATGCGTCTGTATCTGTCTCAAGGATGGAAGAGACGGCTTCGGTAAGGTCCGTACTCTCCAGAGCATCCATGAATTCAGAGTTGGCTTTCTCAAGAGTATTCTTAATATTGATCGGAGTGTAGGTGACTTGGACGGAGAGAGTTCCGTCTTTCATCTTGGATGGTTTGGCCACCTCGAACTGGATCGTCTTGAAAGAATCCTTCATGAATTCCAGATAAGAAGTCTTTAGTTCTTCGGGGAACTGCAGAACGTAGGATTCATTGCTCTCTGCAATCCCTTCCTCTAAAAGTTCGGTAAATTCTTCAGAGCCGTTCTCCTTGATGGAAGTAATCTGTTCCCCGACATACTTGTCCGCATTCTCCTTGCTGCAGCCTGTCATCAGGGCAAGGGCGAACAGGCAGGGAATAAGAAATGTTCGTTTGCGCATGAAACATGTCCTCCTGTCTCTTTTTTCTATTTTCCATTGTAACATCCCAAAAACCTGTCTTCAATAGTAAATACTACTGGAAAAAGAGAAGCATATTATATATAATAAACTAACAGGACAAAATTCAACAAAAAAGGAGAATTTTTATGGAAATGATATCAATTGAGAAGGAATTAAAGGAGAACTCGTATCCGGGGCGCGGCATTATCATCGGGAAGAGCGCGGATGGAACGAAGGCGGTGACGGCGTATTTTATCATGGGGAGAAGTGTGAACAGCCGCAACCGCATTTTCGTGGAAGAGGGAGAGGGTATTAGAACACAGGCTTTTGATCCGGTGCTGCTTACCGATCCAAGCCTGGTGATCTATGCGCCGGTGCGGGTGCTGGGGAATAAGACCATCGTGACCAACGGCGACCAGACCGATACCATCTATGAGGGCATGGACAGTCAGATGACGTTCGAACAGTCTCTGCGATGCCGTGAGTTCGAGCCGGACGGTCCGAACTATACGCCCAGGATCTCAGGGATCATGCATATCGAGAATGGAGGCTATAATTATGCGATGTCCATCCTTAAGAGCAACAACGGCAGCCCGGACAGCTGTAACCGTTATACCTTCGCGTATGAGAATCCGGCGGCAGGGGAGGGGCATTTTATCCACACATACCGCTGTGATGGCAATCCGCTGCCAAGCTTCGAAGGAGAGCCGAAGCTGATCGGGATCCCGGATGATATGGAAGCGTTTACCGATATGCTGTGGAGCAGCCTGAACGAGGAGAATAAGGTATCTCTGTTCGTGCGGTACATTGACATTGCAACCGGAACTTACGAGACGAAGATCGTGAACAAGAATCAGTAAGTGTGACATTATACGAGGAGGAACGAACATGAAGGAATTAGAATTAAAATATGGCTGCAATCCCAATCAGAAGCCATCCAGGATCTATATGGCGGACGGCGGCGAACTTCCGATCCAGGTGCTGAACGGCAGACCGGGATACATTAATTTCCTGGATGCATTTAACGGATGGCAGTTGGTGAGTGAACTTAAGAAGGCGACCGGACTTCCGGCGGCGACGTCCTTCAAGCATGTGTCTCCGGCGGGGGCTGCCGTAGGGTTGCCGCTTACAGAGACTCTTGCGAAGATCTACTGGGTGGATGATTTAGGAGAGCTGTCGCCGTTGGCGTCTGCCTATGCCCGGGCAAGAGGGGCGGACCGGATGTCTTCTTTCGGAGATTTTATCTCTCTGTCGGATGTCTGTGACGTGGATACGGCAAGGCTTATCAAGCGTGAGGTGTCAGACGGTGTGATCGCGCCGGGATATGAGCCGGAGGCGCTTGACATCCTGAAGGCGAAGAAGAACGGCAATTATAATGTGATACAGATCGATCCGGAGTATGCACCGGAGAAGCTTGAGCACAAGGATGTGTTCGGGATCACATTCGAGCAGGGAAGGAATGAGTTGAAGATTGACGACGAGTTCTTTGCCAATGTTGTGACGGAGAATAAGGAGCTGACAGAGCAGGCGAAGATCGATCTTGCCATCTCCATGATCACCCTGAAATACACACAGTCCAATTCCGTATGTTTCGTGAAGGACGGACAGGCCATCGGTATCGGCGCGGGGCAGCAGTCCAGGATCCACTGCACCAGGCTTGCTGGCCAGAAGGCGGACAACTGGTGGTTAAGACAGTCTCCGCAGGTGATGGATCTTCCGTTCGTTGATTCGATCCGCCGTGCAGACAGGGATAACGCGATCGATCTGTATATCGGCGAGGATTACATGGATGTGCTTGCGGACGGCGCATGGCAGGCAATCTTCAAGGAGAAGCCGGAGGTATTCACAAGAGAAGCCAAGAGGGAATGGCTTGACAAGCTAGAAAATGTTGCGCTTGGGTCGGATGCGTTCTTCCCGTTTGGGGATAATATCGAGCGTGCGCACAGAAGCGGAGTGAAGTATATCGCGCAGCCGGGCGGGTCTGTGAGAGACGACAATGTAATCGATACCTGCAATAAGTATGGTATGGCGATGGCGTTTACCGGGCTTCGGCTGTTCCATCATTAGAAATAATAGTTGTATATTTGCTCAAAACCTTATATAATAGTAAAGATGTTTGCGATGATCGTGCAAAGAATGCGGTAAATATGGCAAATGAAGCGAATGAAATGAAGGAGCTGACAGTTATGGGTAAATATTTTGGAACAGATGGTTTCCGTGGTGAAGCGAATGAGGTACTGACAGTGGAACATGCATTCAAGGTAGGGCGGTTCCTGGGCTGGTATTACGGACAGGATCACAAGGCGAAGGTTGTGATCGGTAAGGATACAAGAAGAAGCAGTTATATGTTCGAGTATGCGCTGGCGGCAGGTATCACGGCGTCGGGTGCGAATGCATATCTTCTGCACGTAACGACTACGCCGAGTGTCTCCTATGTGACAAGGACAGATAATTTCGATTGCGGGATCATGATTTCGGCGAGTCATAACCCTTATTATGATAACGGGATCAAGGTGATCAGCGGGAAGGGGCATAAACTGGAGGCCGAGGTCGAGGAGAAGATCGAGGCTTATATCGACGGAGAGATGGGCGAACTGCCGCTGGCGAAGAAGGAAGACATCGGACGTACCGTCGATTATGCCGCAGGAAGGAACCGGTATATCGGTTATCTGATCTCTCTGGCTACCCGTTCCTTCGAGGATATCAGGGTAGGCCTTGACTGTTCCAACGGAAGCGCATTTGCCATCGCAAAAAGCGTGTATGACGCGCTGGGCGCCAAGACCTATGTGATCAACTGTGAACCGGATGGAACGAATATCAATACCAACTGCGGCTCCACGCATATCGAGGTGCTTCAGAACTACGTGAAGGAGAAGAAGCTTGACGTGGGCTTCGCATATGACGGTGACGCGGACAGATGTATCGCGGTAGACGAGCATGGCAACGTGATAGACGGAGATCTGATCCTCTATATCTGCGGCAAATATATGAAAGAGAGCGGACGCCTGAACGGGGATACCATCGTGACGACGATCATGTCCAACCTGGGACTTTACAAGGCCTGTGACAAGGCGGGGCTTAAGTATGAGAAGACTGCCGTGGGCGATAAGTATGTATATGAGAATATGGTGCGCAATAATTTCTCCCTTGGCGGGGAGCAGTCCGGCCATATTATTTTCAGCAAGCACGCGACAACAGGAGACGGAATACTTACGTCTCTGATGGTGATGGAGGTCATGCTGGAGAAGAAGATGAGCCTGGCGAAGCTTGCAGAGCCGGTGAAGATCTACCCGCAGCTTCTTAAGAATGTCCGTGTGGCAGACAAGAAGACGGCGAGAGAGAATGCGGCGGTTACGAAGGCGGTAGACGCAGTTGCCGAGGCGCTTGGCGACGACGGACGCATCCTGGTAAGGGAGAGCGGTACGGAGCCTGTGATCCGCGTAATGGTGGAGGCAGCTACGGATGAGCTGTGCGAGAAATACGTGAACCAGGTGATTGATGTGATCAAGAAAGAAGGCCTTATGGTCGGTTAGAGTTATAGAATGTTAAGAAAAAGGTCCCCAGGCGGGGGCCTTTTTGTATGGTAATATGTCTGCGGTTATACAGAGTGGAATCCCTTACCGATGATTTCGCTGGTATTCGAGATCAGCAGGAAGGCGTCGGGAGAATTCTCCTTAATATAGTTCCTGAGGCGTATCGCTTCTATACGGTTCAGTACCGTGAAGATGATATATTTGTCTTCACCGCTGAATGCACCTTTGGCCAGAACGATGGTGGCGCTTCGGTGCAGGTCTTCCTTGATATAAGAGCATATAGGCTGCGGATTGCTGCATACAACGTTAAAGTATTTGGACAGATTCAGACTCTCGATGAATCCGTCGATCATGAAAGAGCGAAGCGCAAGACCAAGGAAGGAATACAATCCGGTCTCAATGTCGAATACGAAGCATCCGGCAAGTGTAATGAAGAAATCCGTGACCAGCAAGGCGTTGCCGATGTTGAAGCTGGTATATTTCTTCATGATCATGGCAACCACGTCGGTGCCGCCGCTTGATGCGCCGATATTGAACAGCACTGCGGAGCCGATGGAGGGCAGCGCAATGGCGAATGCCAGCTCAAGCATGGGCTGGTCTGTCAGGGGATGGCTCATAGGATAGATTCGTTCCAGCGCCGATAAGGTGACAGACAGAAGGATGCTGCTGTAAGCGGTCTTGGCGGCGAATTTCTTCCCCAGTACAAAGAAACCGATCACGAGCAGGATCATGTTGGCGACGAAGGAAAAATCACTGGCGGAGATGACGCCAGACTTGGCGACAAGGACGGCAAGGCCTGTGATCCCTCCAAAGGTAAAGTTGTTGGTAAACTTGAAGAAGTAGATACCGGCAGCCATAATAAGCGTACTGACCGTAAGGTAAGTAAAGTTTTTAAATTGTGATTTCATGACAATTTCCTCTGCAAAATGTAATATTTAAAAAAGTGTTCATCGACACCACACCGATTGTAACGCCGGAACAGAGAAAAGTCAATGATATTTTACATCTGTATTAGAATAGGAAAATCAGTAC
Source organism: uncultured Dorea sp. (assembly GCA_947388185.1). GTDB lineage: Bacteria > Bacillota > Clostridia > Lachnospirales > Lachnospiraceae > Sporofaciens. The sequence continues at coordinate 18,906 of CANDQP010000049.1, forward strand.
ATAATACCTTCTATAAAGGAGGAAATGAGATGCATAAGTATTTACCGATTACGGATGTATACGCAAGAGAAATCTTAGATTCCCGCGGGAATCCTACCATAGAAGTAGAAGTGCTGGCAGGAGAGACTCAGCTTGGAAGGGCAAGTGTTCCGTCGGGTGCGTCTACCGGCCAGTATGAAGCACTGGAATTGCGGGATAAGGAGGCGCGGTACGGCGGTCTTGGAGTGGAACTTGCGGTTGATCATGTGAATGCGAAGATCGCGCCGGCGATTATAGGGGTCAATGTGTTCGATCAGCCCATGATAGACCGGATCATGCAGAAGCTTGACGGAACGGGGAACAAATCGAATCTCGGAGCCAATGCCATGTTGGGCGTCTCCATGGCCGCCGCCCGTGCTGCCGCCCGCGCACTTCGTATTCCTCTGTACTCTTATCTCGGGGGAACGAATGCGAAGCGCCTGCCGGTGCCGATGATGAACATCATGAACGGAGGCAGACATGCGGACAACACCATAGATATCCAGGAATTTATGATCATGCCGGTGGGAGCGTGCTGCTTCAAAGAAGGTCTTCGGATGTGTGCGGAGATCTACCATGAGCTGAAGCGCCTGCTGAAGAAGCACGGATATAGCACAGCCGTAGGTGACGAAGGAGGATTTGCCCCGAATCTCTCGGATGCGAAGGAGGCGCTGCGCTTCATCATGGAGGCGGTGCAGGGCGCGGGCTACAGGCCGGGAAAGGATATCCGGGCTGCCTTGGATGTGGCTGCGACGGAATTGTACGATCATAAATCCAGGAAATATATTTTCGAGGGTGAGAGCAGGATGCATGGTCATCAGGTGGTACGCTCGGCGGAAGAATTGATCGATTATTATGAAGAACTGGCAGAGGAATTCCCGATTGCATCCATTGAGGATCCGCTGGATGAGGAGGACTGGGAAGGCTGGGAGATCCTGACAACACGGCTTGGAGTGAATCATCAACTGGTGGGAGACGATCTCTTTGTCACCAACGCAGAGAGGCTGAAAAAGGGAATTGAGAGGGGAGTAGCGAATGCGATCCTTATCAAAGTCAATCAGATCGGAACCCTGACGGAAGCATTTAACGCAATCGAGATGGCTAAGAATGCCGGGTATCGGACGATTGTATCCCATCGTTCCGGGGAGACGGCAGATCCCATAATTGCGGATATCGCGGTGGCATTCAATTCCGGTCAGATCAAGACCGGGGCGCCGTGCCGTTCCGAACGGGTAGAAAAGTATAACCAGCTTCTGAGGATCGAAGAGAAACTAGGGGATGTGGCGGAGTATGGCAATCCATTCTTATGATGGGGGATATCACATTTCTCAATTCGGGACGCAGTAAAATTGAAAAATACTGCGTCCCCCTTCTTGCTATTTTGGGTATCTTGTGCTAGAATGATAGAGGTTCAGTTGCAGGAGGTGTAGAAGGTGGAGATTTTAAAGATTATTTTAATGATCATATTTGCAATAGACTGTATTGCACTTACGGCTATCGTTCTGATGCAGGAGGGTAAGTCTGCGGGACTTGGCACGATCAGCGGTATGGCGGACACTTACTGGGGACAGAACAAGGGCCGTTCCATGGAGGGTGCGCTTGTGAAGTCTACGAAGTTCCTTGCAGTCCTGTTTATTGTATTGGCAGCAGTGTTGAATTTGAAGGTGTTTGCATAAGATTAGGTATATTTTTGTGAGACGATGGGACACTCCTGTGTAGGAGTGTCTATTTGTATATAGGGGATTTGTGAGGAGAGGTATAGAAGATGGAGCAGGGTTTTGAGAAGCGAAGGAAGGTAGTCTATGATCTGATGTGTGACAGCCTGTATGTGCCTATGAAGTTTAAGGAGCTGGCGATGCTCCTGCAGGTTCCAAAGGAGCAGAGGGATGAGCTTAAGAAAGTGCTGGAGTCATTGGAGGCGGACGGTAAGATATATCTGTCGAAGAGAGGGAAATACTGCCGCGGCGAGGCGAAGCGCCTGACAGGCGTTTTCCGTGCCAATGTAAGAGGATTTGGGTTTGTCATCACTGAGGATGAGAACGCGGATGTATATATCAGAGAAGAAGATACGAACGGTGCGTTTGACGGAGATCAGGTGGAGTTCGTACTTACACGGGAAGCGAAGGGAAGAAGCCGTGAAGGCAAGATCGTGAGGATCATCGCCAGGGGAGTGACCCGGATAGTCGGCCTGTATCAGCGCAGAGATCCGCAGAATTATGGATTCGTGATACCGGATAATCAGAAGTTCGCCCGGGATGTTTTTATCCCCATTGAGAAGTCGAAGGGTGCGGTGGACGGCCACAAGGTTGTAGCGGAGCTTACTTCTTACGGGGAGGAAGGTAAGAAGCCGGAAGGCAGGGTGACGGAGATTATCGGACATATCAATGATCCGGGCACGGATATCATGTCGATCGTCAAGGGTTATGGACTTCCGGTGGAATTCTCAGAGAAGATCCTGAATCAGGCGGAGCGGGCGGCCAAGGATGTCAGTGAGGCAGATATGGCCGGAAGGAAGGATCTGAGAGGCTGGCAGATGGTGACCATCGACGGGGAGGATGCCAAGGATCTGGATGATGCAGTCTCGGTGACCAGAGAAGGGGACAACTATATCCTGGGAGTTCACATTGCGGATGTGACCAATTATGTTCAGGAGAACAGCGCGATCGACCGGGAAGCCAGGGAGAGGGGGACGAGCGTCTACCTTGTGGACCGGGTTATCCCGATGTTACCCCATAAGCTGTCTAACGGGATTTGTTCTCTGAATGCCGGGACAGACCGTCTGGCGTTAAGTTGCATTATGACGGTGAATCCCAAAGGGGTCGTGATCGGGCATGAGATCGCGGAGACGGTGATACATGTAGATGAGAGGATGACTTATACCAGTGTGAAGAAGATCCTGGAAGATAGGGATCCGGAAGAGACGGCAAGATACCGGGAGTTGGTCCCTATGTTCGAACGAATGTATGAGCTGTCTCGGATCGTCCGCGGGCGCAGACAGCGGCGGGGCTCCATTGATTTTGATTTCCCGGAGTCGAAGCTTGTGCTCGATGAGGATGGGAGACCGCTGGAGATCAGGCCTTATGACCGCAATACTGCGACGAAGATTATTGAGGATTTCATGCTTCTGGCCAATGAGACGGTAGCGGAAGATTATTATTGGCAGGAGCTTCCGTTTGTATATCGTACCCATGAGGTGCCGGACGAGGAGAAGATACGGGCGCTTGCGACATTTATCAATAATTTCGGTTATTCCATGCATATCGGAGTCAATGAGATCCGGCCCAAGGAGATCCAGAAGCTTCTTGCCAGGGTGGAGAATACTCCGGAGGAAGCGCTGATCTGCCGTTTGGCGCTTCGCTCTATGAAGCAGGCGAGATATATGCCGGAGAATATCGGGCATTTCGGACTGGCGGCCAATTACTATACTCATTTTACCTCACCGATCCGAAGATATCCGGATCTTCAGATCCACAGGATCATCAAGGATAATTTAAGAGGGCGGATGGATGAGAAGAAGATCGCGCATTATCAGGGAATCCTTCAGGAGATAACGAAGCATTCCAGTGAGATGGAACGTAGAGCCGACGAAGCGGAACGAGAGACGGTCAAGCTTAAGAAGGCAGAATACATGCGGCAGCATATCGGGGAAGAATTTGACGGAGTGATCTCCGGTATGACCAAATGGGGCATGTATGTGGAGCTGCCGAATACGGTAGAAGGTCTGGTGCATGTGACGAATATGACGGATGATCATTACGATTACTATGAAGACAGATATGAGATGGCGGGGAGCCATACCCGCAGATCATACAAATTAGGTCAGCAGATACGCGTGAGGGTCCTTGGTGTGGACCGGCTGATGCGCACGATAGACTTTGAAGTGGTGGGAAATGCACCGGGGAGGGGGAAGACAGATGGCGAAGACGAATGGCAAGATGATCGCGAACAATAAGAAGGCGTATCATGATTATTTTATACTGGATACCTACGAAGCGGGGATCGCTCTTCACGGAACGGAAGTGAAATCCCTCAGAATGGGCAAATGCAGCATCAAAGAATCATTTATCCGGGTGGAGAACGGCGAGGTCTACATCTACGGCATGCATATCAGCCCGTATGAGAAGGGGAATATATTCAATAAGGATCCGTTAAGGATCCGCAAGCTCCTTCTTCACAAGTCGGAGATCAATAAATTGTTGGGCAAGACGAAGGAAAAGGGGGTGGCGGTCGTCCCCCTTAAGGTATATTTTAAAGGCAGTCTGGTGAAGATCGAGATCGGTCTTGCGAAGGGGAAGAAGCTGTATGACAAGCGTCAGGACATAGCGAAGAAGGACCAGCAGAGAGAGGCACAGAGAGACTTTAAGATACGGAATTTCAGTTGAGTTTTGTTAAGGAGGCAAAAGAAGATGGTACCGACGAAGAAAGATGATCTGAGGAAGCTGGTGACGCAGACGACGATAGAGACCTATGAAGAACTGACGCCGCAGCTCGTCAGGCTGATCGAGCAGACGAAGCAGGATCATTCGCTTAGCGAGGCGCAGAAGCAGGATGAGATATCCCTGCATATGCTTGGGTATGTGAAATCCTGTACCAATGAGATCATTGTCGAAGTGTTGGCGGAGATCCTGGGGCTTGACGACTGAGGAATAGATGAAAAAATGATTGCGTTAACGGCGGATTAGGAATACAATAGTATCAGAACATACAGTGAAAGGAAGAAGAGATATGGCATATTGTGTAAAATGTGGTGCAAAGGTGGACGACGGAACCATGTCATGCCCGCAGTGCGGCGCGCCGATACCGGAGCTTGCCGGGGGACGTTCGGACAGCCGGACAGCCGGGAGTACGGCTGATTACAGTCAGTCGGGCGGACAGGAATATACGTATGGGCAAGGATATACATATAACCAGAGCAATGGTTCAGGGACGGCAGGGTATGCACAGGAGCCGTATGGTTCATATGGATATGGTTCATATGGATATGGTTCGCAGGCGTATTTTGACCGGAGCGAAGTGAGCCGCAACAAAGCGATGGGCGTACTGTCTTACATCGGGATATTGGTGCTGATACCGCTGATCGCGGGAGATAAGCAGTCGCAGTATGTCAAACAGCATGTGAACCAGGGGTTGATACTATATATTCTATCCAAGATCATTGATTTTATAGAGGGCGACTGGTTCTGGGGAATACATTCGTTCTTCCATTTTGGTGGGAACCTATTCTCCTGGGCGTTTGATATCATAGACCTTGCCCTGCTGATCCTCCTGATCATGGGGATTGTAACGGCGTGCAGAGGTGAGAGAAGAGGGCTGCCGTTTATTGGTAAGATTAAGTTATTCAAATAAGAAGTTATTAAAGACAAGGCATCGTGCCTGCGGATCATCCGTAGGTACGATGCCTTTCTCATATGTCTTCTCGAAGCCCGACCGGCGCTGTGCCTGCCGCTTACTCGATTGTGATCAGTCTCGGCTGTTCTTCCTGCTTCTGGATCTCCTTAGGGAAAGTCAGGTGAAGAACACCGTCCTTGAACGCTGCTCTGATGTCATCCTG
>CANDQP010000050.1 GCA_947388185.1 uncultured Dorea sp.
CGGTACCGCCCGGAGAGCCGCCGATAAACTTCAGTATCGAACAGAATAATTTCGACTCTCCATGCAGCGCCCCCTGGGAGACCGTATAGAATCCTGCCGTCCTTGTAGTCACCGACTGGAACACAGACGCCAGAAGCTTCTCGCCAAGGCTCATACTGCCTATCGTCTCCGAGTTGTGATATTCGGCAGCAAATACGAATACCGTCCCGGCAATGATCAGAGACACCGTCATAATGACTGCCAGCTTCGAGTGCAGTCTGAGTCTTGTGAACCACCAGCGTCCCGGTACTTCTCTGTGAATAAGCTCCTTTGTATTCTCAATAACATCAAACCAGACCGTAAATCCGATACCGCTTAATATGATGAGCAATATCGTTGTAATATTCACCACCGGATTCACCGCATAATCTGCAAGGCTGTTCTCCCCCAAGATGTCAATCCCCGCATTACAGAAGGCCGAAACCGAATGGAAAACCGAATACCATATACCCTTGATCACGCCATATTCCGGGACGAACTGCAACATATACAGCAATGCCCCGCCGCCCTCCACTGCAAGGGTTCCCATGATCACCTTCTTCACCATCCTGACAATTCCGCCCAACCGCTGTGCGCCGTAGGCTTCCTGGAGGACCACTCTCTCCCGGATCGTGATCTTCCTGCGAAGCAGGAAGAAAAATATCGTTGCACAGGCGATAACACCCAGACCGCCAATCTGGATTAATATAAGCAGTATCACTTTCCCAAACAGGGTAAATTGAGACGCCGGCACGATCGTCACCAGCCCTGTCACACACACCGACGTTACAGAAGTAAATAACGCGTCTATGAACGCGATCGGCTGCGTATTGCTGACCGGAAGATACAGCAATATCCCTCCGAGAAGAATCACTCCTAAAAATCCTACCGCCGTTATCTGCAGCGTATTCCATCTGACACTTTTTGTTCTCTTCACGGCAAAGCTGCTCTCCTTACTTTCAAACGCTACTCTTTGATTCTGTCAATTTCTGTTAAATTAATTCCAGATGAAGTAAGTATAACTTTTAAAGTATTATATCTTACTTTCATGGCTTTATATACCTCTGAGCCTTTATCAGCTAATAGCATATAACTTTGCAGTTGAACAAATTCCTCAATATTTTTCTGCATCAGCTCTTTTTCAGTCATATCCTCATCTACCTCACTTTTAAAATGCCGCCTTCTTTGATACTTTCATTATATCAATCGGCATTCACCGTGTAAAGACCCATTTCCATGAACGGTAACAGGCAGCAGCAGACCAGTTTGAATATCTCTTGTAACCTGCGAGCCGCAATGATATAATTCTTAAGGAATCTTCTCTGTACCAGGGAAATAGACGGAGGACAAAATGAAGAAAATACTGATCGGAACAACGAATCCTTCCAAGATCCAACGATTCAGAAAGCTCTTATCCGGATATGCGGCAGAATTCTGCACCTTAAAGGATCTGAATATCACCGGGGAACCGGAGGAACGAGGACACACTCCCAGAGAGAATGCAATTTTAAAGGCAAGGTTTTACGGACAATATTCTGATTCTGTGATCTGCAACGATTCCGGGTTATACTTTGATGAACTGGCGCTCGACGATCCCAGACAGCCTGGCCTTCATATTCGGACTCCGAACGGGCTGCCAAGATTAGATGATGAAGAGATGATAAACTATTATTCCGAACTGATCCATTCCCTTGGAGGGAAGGTATCGGCATATTACTTAGACGGAATCGCAGTTTATCATAAGGGTAAGATCTATTCCTATATGGAGGATGCCACGGTCACAAGGGAGAACGCCTTCTATATGATCGACCGGCCCTCTCCCGGAAGACAGCCGGGCTGGCCTCTTGATTCCATCTCACTATACCGGGACAGCCTGACATATTTCGTAGACGAAGAAAATGAGAATTCCGATGAAGATGATGATGAGATTGTACCGGCCGACCATAAAAAACGGCTGGTGGATTTTCTTGCAGAATCACTGTCGCTTCCGCTAACGTCCGATAATGTATAAAGTGGATTGCCGTAACTCGAAAGTTATCCTGACAATCCACTTTAACTGGTTACTTATTATTCGGTGTACCAGATATCTACACCGTAATCTTCCTCTTCTCATGCTCTGCCGCAACTTCTTCTACTGATTTTTCCTTCAGTCTTACCGCACCCTTGTATCCTTCCTTCGTCGGGATCAGATCACCTTTTGCAAGATTCTCCTTCGCCCGGGCAATGGCTTCCTGATACTGCGGCAGCCATTCCTCCTGCGCTACCAGCATCTCATCTATCATCTGCCAGATCTCCGGCGGATTACATACCGCACCTGTCAAAGGATCCATAAGCGCAGCCTGTTTTAGCAGGTTCACATCCCCATGTACCGCGGCCTCCACGGCAAGCTTCTGCACCCATATGGACTGAGAACATACCGCCGCACATCCCAGAGGCAGATCTCCTACCTTCGGTACGCTGATGCCGTTGCCGTCCACATAACAAGGAACCTCGACTACCGACTCATCCGGCAGATTGGTGATACATCCCTCGTTCATCATATTGAAATGCCCGCGGTACTTCCTTCCAGTCTCAAGCGATTCGATAATATAAGAAGCATGCTCCTTCCCTCTCTCGGAGCCGTCTAATTTCTTCGGTTCTTCTGCAAGGATCTTCGGGAATTCTGTCTCGAACCAGTTTCTCTCTTCTCTGGTAACACGAAGATAACCTGCAGTCTCCCCATTGATCCAGTTATCCAGATTAATCCAGTCCTTGATCTCATCCGGACGTTTCCTGTACCAGGATACATATTCAGAGAGATGTCCGTTCGACTCCGTCGAATAATAGCCAAACCGTTTCAGTACATCAATACGCACCTTCTCTTCTTCAGAGAATTTCTCATGCTTCAAGAATCCGGGCAGAATCTTATCCAGCATATCTTCCCCGTGATGCTTCACCGATATGTACCAGGTCTGATGATTGATCCCGGCGCATACGATATCCAGTTCGTCTCTTGGAATTCCTAAGACTTCCGCAATCTGCATCTCACCGTGGATCTCACCGTGGCACAGACCTATCGTCTTCACCCCGCCGTATTTGTTGCATGCCCAGGTTGCCATTGCATTCGGATTAGAGTAGTTAAGCATGATCGCCCCCGGCTCTGCCACTTCCCTGATATCCTTACAGAAGTCAAGCATTGCCGCGATCACCCTCTGTCCATACATGATACCGCCTGTACATAAGGTATCCCCGACACACTGATCCACACCGTATTTCAACGGGATCTCAACATCCGTCTCGAATCCCTCTAAGCCTCCGATACGCACACAGTTAACGATATAACGCGCATCCTTGAACGCCTCTCTACGATCCGTAGTCGCCCGGATCTTCACCGGGATCCCGTTCGCATCCAAGTCCCTCTGGCAGAGCGCCCGAGTCTTCTCCAAGTTGTCACCGTTGATGTCTGTAAATGCAATCTCAGCCTTCTGCAATTCCGGCACAGACATAATGTCTGTAAATAATGTTCTCGCAAATACAAGGCTTCCTGCTCCGATAAATGCAATCTTAAAACTCATAACCATACCTCCTGATTCAATATGGTTCTATTATAAGCTTCTTTTCGATATCATGTGTAAAGTATTGAAGCTCAACAGAAAAAATGCAAGATATTACCGCATTTTATCTTACGGCGCTCTTCACATCCACATAATTGTATCCCTCAAAACTATCCGCCAATCTGCAGCCCCCGAATATTTCTAATTGTTCAATTAACCAGTATCACTCAAGCTGTGATCCCGCTCTATCGATAATATGTAAAAATACTCTTTCTCTCTATATCCGAAACACCTGATCTGAGAATGCTTCCCACAGCGGAATTTTGCAATCTGTTTGTCTGCAAATTCCGTATGTATAAAATAGTTCTTCTTATTTGATGATGGTTTGTAGCTCTTATAGCAATAAAAATTATCCTTCAAAATCTCTGTCCACGGTTCTGTCTCAAATCGATCCAATGCTTCTCGAAGCTCCTCTATCTCTGCCTTCTGCAAAGCCATCACACTTTCCATCCCAGCATCCAGATAATCTGTTCGTATCTTACCTTCACCGTAGCTTAATTTCATATATTCGTAGATATTTATTTCTCTATGCTGCAATAACAAGTCCAGCAGATACCTGGTTGTAACTGCAGATATGACCGGTACTGCCTCACCTTTATAAAATATCTGCAATGTCTTATCCTGATAATCAGGGTGCGGGAATGAGATCACATCCGTCTTCCGCCTGGCGGCCTCCTGCAGCGAATCCTCAGAATCCGTTGATTCTGCATCCCAAAACGGAGGATCCATAACCAGAAAAGAGAGTTCTCTTTTCCATCTCTTCACTTTATCCCGCTGCAAAGGATTAACCTTCCCTTTACGGTTCTGCAAATCCAAAATCGTCATATCTCTTGTAATCTTTCTGGCATATAAAGAACTATGCTTCAGCAAAGAAACCCTATGCTGTCTGAGAATCTCAAGATTTCTGCTCATAACCGGTAATATCTGATAGAAATCATCCTGATCCTTGAACTGACCGGCCAGTGATTTCTCATTAAGTAATAACTCCATCTATAACCCCTCACATCCCAAGCAGCTCATCCAGATCATCATCAAACTGATCGAAGAGCCCATACGGATGATTCTCTTCCGCACCTTCCTGATTCAGTCTGATCTTATATAATTCTGTTTGCATTGTAGTATCTAATTCCAGAAAATAAACCGCAGCATTATCCTTTAAAAGACGTCTTTTCTTTATACACTTTCTGACACCGTTGTAGATATGGTCGCTATGCGTCTCCAATATCACTTGTAAGCCTTGGTTCGAAATATATGCAAGGAATTCTACAAACCGGGATTGTGCTCTTGGATGCAGATGTATTTCCGGATTTTCAATAACCAGTACGTCTTCCACTTTACAAGACAATGCTGCTATAACCAATGCTGCTATATACGTAACTCCTGTTCCTACATTTCCCGCTCTGTAGTAACGATTATTTTGCGAATTCGAATACATGGCTATTACTTGGTCCACATCTGTTACTATATCTGTCTGAATATGAAATCCCAACAGATAATCCAACCAATAATTCACCTGATTATTCAGGCTCATCCCCACCGTTTCCGGATCATATGCAAAAGCGCTCTCCGGAATCGGCTCCTGACCATACATTCCCAAAAATGAATACGTATATTCTCCATGGTTTCCGATTTCCCGCGGTTTTTCTATATTCAGATCATAAGCCTTTTTCACACCGATACGGTCCGCCGACAGATATACTACATTATGCGCCGATACGTAATCATTCACACCTTCCTCAGAGCGCAGCATCTGCGCTGCCGCAGTAAAACTGTCTCCTGAAACCAGCCGCATTACTGAGACGCTCGTTGCATTCTTTTCCTTTACATCCATTTCAAAGAGAATCTCTTTATTCCCTTTTATGTGATTCCTGATATCGGCAAATTTCCCCAACACTACATATTCACTGTCTGTTTCCCTTTGAGTGTGCTGCTTCTGCATCTGGATCATATATAGAAATGCCTGGATAATCGATGACTTTCCTGCTGAATTCACTCCGGACAACAAGGTAAACATTCCCAGTTCCAATTCGGCTCTGTCAATACTTTTGAATCCGTCCACCAGTATTCTGCTTACCATCCTATCAACTCCTCATATTTATCTGTCACCATCTGGAATCTTTCGTCCACATGTATCTTACTATCTACATTATAGGTCAAAGCATCCAAAAATACACTGTCTTCCAGCATTTCATCTACTGCCGTCTGAATTTCTTCCGGTTCGATCTCTTCTTCTCCCTCTGCCAATAATGCAAAGAAATAAAACAGACTTTCAAATAAAGTCATACTGACTGGCCGGCGTCGGCCACTGTCTGTCGGAATGCGGAATGCATCTTCTCCCAGAATATGATAAGCCATATCCATTACTTCACAGAACAATTCCTCCAGTTCCCTAAGCCCTTCCACACTCATTCGGTTTAATTGTTCCATGGTCTTGCCCAGGAACTCTTCTATGTCGCTTTTGTACCTTACTTTCTCACCATTCCTTTTTAACAGCTGTCTGTTTCTCCAGAAGTAAAAGCCTATCGCACGCAATATAATGTACTTATCTTTCATATGGACAGGACTGATCGAATACCCCGTAGCGGCTCTGAATTCTTCTCTTCCTGCCAATCGATTCAATAATCTTGTAGACCGCCCCTGATACAGCGCATTGCGCATCTCCTGATTGTTCAGCGGAGTACCGCCTCTATTTACTCTGTCAAATATATCAAAACGCACTCTGTCAGGAGTCGGATATTTGATGATCTGCAAGATCAACTGAAAATCTTCGATTGCAGACGCAAATCTACGCATTTCTTTATCATCCTCTAAATCGCCGAATCTGTAACCATTCAATTCAGTCAGAATATTCAACCCTTTCAATGCAAATTTATTATCCATATAGTCGAAAAAGGTCGTAAGTCTCTGCCTTCCATCTACGATCACAAGAGTCCCCTGCATTGTCTCGGCCAGATAAATCAGAGGAAGGGGAATACCCATGATAACAGATTCAATCAACTCCGATTTCTGTTTTGTCTTCCACACATAATTCCTCTGGAAATCAGGATCCAGACAAATAGCTCCTCTGTCATAACGGCGCTTTATCTCAAAAATCGAAAACTGCTGCCTGTCAATTGTTATGTTCACAATAGGATAAACCGATCTCTCGGCTTCTGTATTCTCTCCATCATATCTTATTGTCCCGGCATCATCCACGCCATCATCTTCTTCGATTTCCGCAATCCAGTTTTTCATCACCCAACTCCTGCATACTTGTCAATTCTTATGCCTCATCAATCGCCTTACCGATATCATGGCGCATATATTTGTTATCGAACTTCACCCACTCCGTCGCCGCATAGGCATTGGCCCTGGCTTCCTTAAGGTCCTTCCCCTTCGCCGTAACTCCTAACACGCGGCCTCCGTTGGTCACGATCTGCTCTCCGTCAAACTTCGTCCCGGCATGGAAGCAGTAATACCCCTCATGCTTCCCAAACTCCTCTAACCCGCTGATCGGAAGTCCCTTCTCATACGCCACCGGATATCCCTCGCTAGCAAGCACCACGCAGACAGCCGCATTGTCTTCGAACTGCAGATCCACCTGGTCAAGCGTGCCGTCCACACATGCCTCTACGACCTCGATGATATCGTTCTTCATCCTTGGCAGCACCACCTGCGCCTCCGGATCACCGAATCTTGCATTGTATTCCAGCACCTTGGGACCTTCCTGGGTCAGCATCAGGCCAAAGAAGATCACACCCTTGAACGGCCTGCCTTCCGCCTTCATAGCATCCACCGTCGCCTGATAAATATATTTGTTGCAGAAGTCCTCTACTTCCCTGGTATAGAACGGACTTGGAGAGAATGTTCCCATCCCGCCCGTATTAAGCCCGGTGTCTCCATCCCCTGCACGCTTGTGATCCTGCGCGGACGTCATGGTCTTGATGGTATTGCCGTCCACGAAAGAGAGTACGGACACTTCACGGCCGGTCATGAATTCTTCGATCACCATCTCATTGCCAGCATCTCCGAACTTCTTATCCAGCATGATGGTCTTGACGCCTTCCTTCGCCTCCTCAAGCGTGCTGCAGATCAGCACACCCTTCCCAAGCGCCAGCCCGTCCGCTTTGAGAACGATCGGGAACTTCGCCGTCTCAAGATATGCAAGCGCCTTATCCGGATCGGTGAAATTCTCATATGCCGCTGTCGGAATATTGTATTTCTTCATCAGATCCTTGGAGAATGCCTTGGAACCCTCCAGGATCGCCGCATTCTTCCGCGGGCCGAACGTGCGGATCCCCGCCGCCTCAAGCTCGTCCACCAGACCGCCGACCAACGGGTCATCCATCCCTACGATCACAAGATCTATCTCCTTCTCCTTCGCGAACGCAACGATCTTATCGAATTCCATCGCACCGATAGGCGCACACTCGGCGTACTCAGCAATCCCTGCATTCCCCGGCGTACAGTAGATCTTGTCCGCCTTCTCGCTCTTTGAGACGCAGTATGCGATCGCGTGCTCTCTTCCGCCGCTTCCGACAATTAATACCTTCATATTCTACCTCCTGTCATATATCCAATCAATAACTCTGCATCGCAGCCACAAGCGCGTCCTTCTGCGGCGCCGCTTCAGCAGAATAACCCACAGACATCACAAACACGTATCCATCTACCAGACGCAGATACTGGTCCATATGCATCTCTCCGACCGAAGCATCGTAAACCATCTTCTCATGGACGCAGCGGTAAGTCTCACCGCCGATCGTCTCTTCCGTAATCCCCTCAAAGGTCAGCCCCAGACTATCTGTGATATCCCGCTCTATACTCTTCTGCATCAGATTCAGGTACTGGTCTATCGTCATGCTGTTGAAGACCTTCTCAATCCCTATATTGACCGTCACACTGCCGGAATCTTCTACCGCCCCCAGTACATACCGAACATTCCCGTAATCCTGGGCATTCTCTAATCTCTCCTGCCCTTCTTCTGTCATGAACTCATCTGCCGCAATATCCTGCGCATACCCCAGTTCATCTCCGGACAGCATAATATAATTCTCAGGCAGCTCCATCCTTAAGTTGAACCACTCGTTGGTATAAGAATTCCCGTCGAGTGAACCGTACATTGTCTGGTCTTCTTCTTCGGAGACGTCGTCTGTATCATCAACGTCCGTTCCATCCGTTTCTTCCGGCTCTGTTATCTCTTCCACTTCCGACTCATCTTCCTGCCACGAATAATCTTCGGCGCCCCTGACCAACGGCTTCTGTGTACTATACCTGTGCACCGCTGTAACCAACAACCTGGCAGACGTCGCGATACCCGCTACTCCGCAGATGACTGCAGCCACCACCAATACCTTATTCCAATGCTTCATCTTCGTTCTCCTTACTGACTCACAATAGCTTTCCCCGCCCGTACTGTCACTTTTCCATTCGCGATCAGATCAATGGCCCGGGGCAGTATCTTCCACTCTGCCTGCTCCATCACGCGCTTCTGCAGAATCTCCGGTGTATCATCCGGCTCCACCTCCACTGCCTTCTGAAGGATGATAGGACCCGTATCCGTCCCCTCATCTACAAAATGCACGGTCGCACCCACAACCTTCACACCGCGCGAAAGGGCCGCCTCATGCACCTTAAGCCCGTAGAACCCTGTACCGCAGAATGACGGGATCAGAGACGGATGAATGTTGATGATCCGATTCCTGTATTTCGAGATCATAGCCGGAGGGATCACAACGAGGAAGCCCGCAAGTACGATAAGATCCGGCTTCCATTCATCTACTGCTTCGATAAACTTCTCATTAAATTCTTCTCTGGACGCATAATCCTTCGGCGAGATACACCGATTGGCAATCCCATGGTCTCTGGCTCTTAACAGGGCATAGGCATTCTTATTGTTGCTGATCACTCCGATAATCCTGGTATTGGTAATACTGCCGGATTCCACCGCGTCGATGATCGCCTGCAGATTCGTTCCTCCGCCGGATACAAGTACCACTACATCTAGCATAATGTAACTCCTTTATCTCCTGCTTCTACACGGCCTACCACATATGGCTGCTCACCTGCCGTCCGTATCGCCTCCATTGCCTGATCCGCATCGGCCGGATCAACCGCGATGACCATTCCGAGTCCCATATTGAAGGTATTGTACATCATCTCTTCTGCAATATCCCCCTTCTTCGCCAGAAGATCAAAGATCGCAGGAACCTCATAGCTGTCCTTCTCGATCACCGCTCTTGCGCCCTCCGGCAGCATCCGCGGGATATTCTCATAGAAGCCGCCGCCCGTGATATGGCTGCAGCCCTTGACAGTCACACCGCTGTCCTTCACACTCTTCAACGCCCTGACGTAGATCTTCGTAGGCATGATCAGTGCCTCGCCAAGCGTCTTCCCCAGTTCGTCATAATATGTATCCAGCGATTCCTTCGTCATCTCGAATACCTTGCGCACAAGCGAGAAACCATTGCTGTGAACACCGCTTGACGCCATGCCGATCAACACATCGCCCGGTCTGATATTCTCACCGCTGATGATCTCCTTCTTATCTGCCACTCCGACCGCGAATCCCGCCAGATCATACTCATCCTCCGGCATAAGTCCCGGATGCTCCGCAGTCTCGCCGCCTACCAGCGCACAGCCGGATTGCTTACAGCCCTCCGCCACGCCGCTCACGATAGACGCGATCTTCTCAGGATAATTCTTGCCGCAGGCGATATAATCCAGGAAAAACAACGGCTCGCCGCCTGAACATGCGATATCGTTGACACACATGGCAACCGCGTCGATACCGATGGTATCATGCTTGTCCATCAGGAACGCAAGCTTCACCTTGGTTCCGCATCCGTCTGTCCCGGACAGAAGGACCGGCTCGTCCATCTTCTTGATCCCGCTTAAGTCAAATGCTCCTGCAAATCCGCCGAGACCGCCCAGCACCTCCGGGCGCATCGTCTCCTTCACATGCTTCTTCATCAATTCTACTGATCTGTATCCGGCTTCGATATCCACTCCGGCTTTCTTATAATCCATACGCTCTACCTCTCCTCATCTTGAGTCTGTTTCCTAATATCATCCAATTGATTACCGGGCCAGATACGCCTCGTATCCGATCTCATCTAACTTCGCTGCCTTCCCCTGCACGGTCTCCTTCATCTCCCTGGAATAATCCTTAAGCTTATTCAATAATTCCTCATCAGATGTTGCAAGGATCTTCGCTGCAAGGATTGCCGCGTTCATACCTCCGTCGATAGCGACCGTTGCAACCGGGATTCCCGGCGGCATCTGAACGATAGAGAACAGTGCGTCTTCACCTGCCAGATTCTTGCCTGACATCGGCACGCCGATGACCGGCATCGGAAAGAGCGCCGCGCACATACCCGGCAGATGCGCCGCCATCCCGGCTCCTGCGATGATCACCTTCATCCCCTTTCCCTCTGCCGCCTTCGCCCATTCGAAGAATACATCTGGCTCACGGTGGGCAGAGATGATCGTCATCTCATAATCAATCCCTAATTTCTCCAGCATCGCCGCAGCCTTGCTCATGACCTTCAAGTCTGAGTCGCTGCCCATCACAATTCCTACTCTTGGCATACCTCTTCATCCTTTCTTCTGTGTATATTTTATAATGCATTTTCATGCGTTCATGATACCTTATTTATCTTGATTTTTCAATGGGTCGTTGAGAATCTCGGTTCCGGGCAATACGAATCTGCCCTCCGACAGCAGCACGATCTCTCCGCCCTCTCTTGTGATCACCGCAATACGCGCCAACTCCTCATACGGGATCGTGATATCCGTATGGCACTGATAATACGCCTTTGACACATCTTCTTTGCGCAGGATGGATACGGAGTTATCCTTGGCTATAATCTCCTTCCCGTCGGGATTATATACCCTGACATCCTCGCTCCAGCTATAGCAGGTATCCCCTACCGCAAAATGAGGACCCATCTTCTCGGCGATCAGGATCGGCATCTTCTCCTCGATCCCGTATTTCCTCGCCGCCACATAAGCTGTGGTGTTCGTCCCGATGGCGAACTCTCCCAGCGGAAGGGACGGATGCTTATGAAGGATATTGTCGAAGATGTACTCCTTATTCTCCGTCTCTTTCTCGAAATTCCCGCAATGGTAGTCCGTGATCATCCCGTCGGCAAATGTGATCTCAAGATCCCTGTACTGCAGTTCATTCAGGTAGACCTTGCTTACATGCAGTGTTCCGCCGGTCCCTTCAAGTACCGGAGAAGTGAATACTTCCCCCACCGGTATATTCACGTCTGCCACACAGTTCTCGAATATCGTCTCTTTCTCCGGATTATCAGGCTTATGCAGATACACCTTAAGATCCGTCCTGTTGCCATTGCCGCCCAGGATATGGACATATTCGCCCTGATCCAGAGCATCGATCAGCGTCTGCTGTACCCGCTCATAGGTCTTCGCATCCAGGGTATTGATACGGATGATCTCGTCGAAGATCTCTTCATACTGTTCCCCGATCTCCGGCAGCGGATAGGCAACGATCGTAAAACTCCTCTCATCGCCCCTGATATACTGGTTGACGATCTGGCTCTGCCGGCTTAGGAAATGAAGCTGCAGTTCCTCCTGCTTCTTCGTAAGGCGGATCACTTCTTCCTTCTGCACAGGCGTAAACGGCTCTTCGCCGAACATATCGATACATGCCGGCCCTGCCATCTTTCCTGCCTGGTCCTTATGGCGCTCATATGTGGTCTGAATCACCTCAAGCTTGCGCTCCACGAACTTCTTATCCAGGAATAACGCCTGGTCATTGCGATGGTCATACTCATACTGCTTATTGGCGATCGCCCCGTAATAGCCGATCTTCAGGTGTTCACGCTTCGTCAGCACGCTGACCGGAGAGCGGTTCACAACAGGCCTTAGGCCCATTTTCTCAAAATTCTCTATAGCCCTGCGGATCACCCGCTCGAACCCAAGCACATAGCGGATCTCCACAACACCCTTCTTCGACAGATCCTTCCCTGTATTGACGAACCCTGTTCGAAAGCCTTCTGTGTAGACATCTGCCATCTTCCGGATCACTTCCTCCGGAAGTCCGCTGAGATGCCGTGCCGTGCGAAGCTCGTTCTCACTGATATACTCGCCGAACCTGTACAGATACCTCAGATCCTCAAGGTCGCTGTTCTGAATGATATCCACGGCAAAGGACGCTTCCGGATCGACCTGTTCACGGATCCTGTCTGCAGCAAACACATCACAGTAATCACTGGCATACCAGTAAATATGATCCCTGATCTGACTGATCCGTTCATTCTCCGGCGTCTCCTCCTCGAATAGATTATACACCTCTATCAGCAGCTCATACAGAATATCCAGATACTCTGTCTTCTGTTCAAACACATATGCGACGGCGCCTCGAAGCTCCGTATACAGGAAGCTTAAGATCTGCCCGTATCCCTCTCCTAACTTCCGGACCGCAAAGGACGGGTTCGCATAGCTTGTCTCATACACCTCCGGCAAGATATCCTGATACAGCCGCCGGTTCCATTCTGCAAGCTCATCCGCTCCCATCTCCCGGCAGGTTCCGTCTGCGATCTTCGTCCTGACTTCATCGATCATCCCGACAAAATCAGCCATCTTCCGAAAATACTCCCGGAAGGGAGGCTCCACCGTCTCCTCAGTCCTCATATCACGGATACGTCCCGCCGCCAATTCATATCTCTCATCTATCATCTCACAAGCCCCCTGATAAATATTACCGCAAGTCCGAGAAATACCGCCGTATTGATGCCGATTCCCACCTTGCACGTGATGTAGTTCCTGTCTCTCTCCTTAAGGCCGCGCACGCCCAGCCATATCCCGATACCGGTGAGCGCCATGGTCCCCAGTCCCACGAATCCTATGAGCATACCGACCTCTCCCTTCTCCCGAAAAGAGATAGATACCATTAAAAACAACAGAAGAAGAACCACAAAAGCGTACCCGCAGGAATAGATCCCCTTCCTCGCATGGCGCGGCTTCGCCTGGCCATACTTCGTGATCCTCTTCCTCTGCTTCTCTCTGGCTTTCGCCAGCGCCTTTGCCCTATCTTCTTCTGTTACGATCTTTCTTCCTATTAACATATCTTCTCCTTACTGCGGCGCAGATTACGAATATGACATAACCCGCAAGCCCTCCTATGGTATTCAAAAGCAGATCGTCCACATCGAAGCTGCCCACCTTCGTGATCAACTGAAAAGTCTCCACACAGAGACTAAGCCCGAAACTATAGAAGACCGTCGTGAAAAAACTCCTGTATCGGCTTGCCATCGGCATAAAGAAACCAAACGGCATAAAAATGATCACATTTCCAAACAGATTCGTAAACATGGCAAACATGCCGACCTGGTCCCTGTAATTCCAGAATCTCTTGATCTCCCTGAAAAGTACCAGGTTATAACGGTACTCCTCCATCTCGCCTGTCCGCCCATACCAGTCAGAAAATAATAGAAAATATATAATAAACGCAATATACAATACAAATAATATCTTTCCTAAAAACCGGATTCTCTTATATCCTTTCAAATTCAAACAGCAGGATCCTTTCTAAAACGTAAGTCCTTTTTTCCATTTTAGCAGACGCGCTCCGCTCACGATCGTGATAATGCCGGCTGTGATCCCCACGACCGTCACGACAACACCTACCGCAATACTCGCGATCCCGGCGAAATTCATCGCCTTATAGATCTTTTCATTCATACAAGCCTTCCTCCTATACACCGTACTGTTTATAATATGCGTCAATTGCAGCTTTTAATGTATCATCGATGATAATTCTTCCCCGGCACTCCCTGTTATAAAGATATTCTACCACCTCGTCCATGGTCACAATCGCACTCGCCCCGAATCCATACAAATCCTTGATCTCATCTAGCGCGCATTTCTTCCCGCCTTTGCCGACCTCCATGCGGTTCAGCGATACCATAAGCCCCTTCACTTCCACGTCTGCCTGGGCCTTGATGATCGGGAAGGTCTCTTCGATGGATTTGCCGGAGGTCGTCACATCCTCAATGATCACCACTCTGTCTCCATCCTTAAGCTTACTTCCCAGGAGGATCCCCGTATCACCGTGATCCTTCACTTCCTTGCGGTTCGAACAGTACCGGATATCCTTCCCGTATAATTCGCTGATCGCCATCGCCGCCGCAACCGAAAGCGGGATTCCCTTATAGGCCGGCCCGAACAGTATGTCAAAATCAAGACCGTAATTATCGTGGATCGCTCTCGCATAGTATTCTCCGAGCCTGCGAAGCTGGGTTCCCGTCACATAGGCGCCTGCATTCATGAAGAACGGCGATTTCCTTCCGCTCTTCAATGTAAATTCTCCGAATTTCAAGACATCAGATTCTACCATGAACTCGATAAATTCCTGCTTATATAATTCCATCCTTCTAAACCTCCCATATCTACAGACTTTATTCTATCATAACTCAAATCTATTTTCAATTTATTCCTGCGGGCAACAAGCCAAGCGAGCATGCTTGCATGCACATTTGGCGGCTGCAGCAGGGTCTTTAACTATCTCACTGCGCCGACCAATTCCCGGACGTCATTCATCTGATTCTGCCTTAAGTATTCTTCTATCCCCTCGATGATCTCCATCGTCACCGCCGGATTATGGAAATTCGCCGTTCCCACCGATACGGCGCTGGCTCCCGCAAGCATCATCTCGATCGCATCCTCAGCGCTGGCAATCCCCCCCATACCGATGATCGGAACCTTCACAGCCTGGGACACCTGATATACCATCCGCACGGCGATTGGGTGAACAGCGGGTCCTGAGACGCCTCCCGTCTGGTTCGCCAGGGCAAAAGTCCGCCGATGGATATCGATCTTCATCCCCGTCAGCGTGTTGATCAGAGATACCGCGTCGGCGCCTCCGGCCTCTACAGCCTTCGCCATCTCGGCAATATCCGTCACATTGGGACTGAGCTTCATGATCACCGGCTGTTTCGCGTACTTTTTGACTTCCCTGGTAATATCCTCTGCCGCCTTAGGGCTCTGTCCGAACGCGATGCCCCCTTCTTTTACATTCGGGCAGGAAATATTGATCTCCAGCATATCTACAGCTTCATCCGCAAGCCGTTCTGCGACCTCGCAGTAATCCTCAGCGGATTTCCCGCAGACGTTGACAATAATCTTCGTATCATACTGTCTTAAGAAGGGAATGTCTCTCTCACAGAACAGATCGATCCCCGGATTCTGCAGTCCGATGGCATTCATCATCCCTCCATAGACTTCCGCGACCCGGGGCGTAGGATTCCCCGGCCACGGAACATTGGCAACTCCCTTCGTAGTCACCGCCCCAAGTCTGTTAAGATCTACAAACTCCGCGAACTCCGCGCCGGAACCAAATGTCCCGGACGCTACCGTCACCGGATTCTTCCATTCTACTCCCGCAATATTAACCTTCATATTCATCAGATCTCCACCTCCGTCGACAGGAATACCGGACCGTCCTTGCAGATCCGTCTGTTATGCACATTGCTGTGGCTGTCCCGCTCCTTCGTCTGGCAGACACATCCAAGACAGGCGCCGATCCCGCACGCCATCCTCTCCTCCAGAGATATATAGCATACAATGTTATTTCTATCAGCATATTCCTTGACCGCGCGCAGCATAGGCCCAGGCCCGCAGGCATAGATAATATCCGCGGCAAGCGCATGTCCGGCAATGGCATCCAGTACATTCCCCTTCGTCCCCACACTGCCGTCCTCCGTGGAAATGTAGACTTCACCGTTCCTCTCAAATTCCTCTCTAAGGAACGTCTGGGCATCACGGTACCCGACAACGATCTGCTTCTTATCACATTCCAATTCTTTGGAAAGCTCCAGGATCGGAGGCACGCCGATACCGCCGCCGATCAGGAACGCCTTCTTCCCCGCGGCCTTCTCCATGGGGAACCCATTCCCCAGCGGCCCGATGATCGGAATCGAATCTCCGGCGCTCAGTTTGGAGAATTGCTCCGTACCTGTCTTCTCACCTGTCACACGGTATACCACACGCAGCGCCGCTCCCGCCTTATCAATCTCACAAATACTGATGGGCCTTGGAAGCAGCTTGCCCGAATCCATGGTATACATAGATATAAACTGGCCCGGAACCGCATCCGCCGCAGACACCGTCCGGATCCACATACTGTATATCCCGTCCGCAAGCTGCTCCTGCGATACCACAACCGCTAACTCTTTCCTTCTCTTCTTCATTACATTTCTCCTAGTCATAATGTATTGTCCAACGCTTCTCTGATATCCGCAGCCATATCCTCTACCGCAGCCCTTGAGGCTTCACCGAACGCTTCTTCTCCGTATTTTGCGTATTTCTCCTGTCTGTACGCAGCAATGATCCCGCGTGAGGAATTCACGATAGCGCCAAGGCCGTCCTCATTAAAGAAATGCACCAGATCCTTGCCTTTCCCTCCCTGTGCGCCGTATCCCGGCACCAGGATATATGCCTTGGGCATGATCTTCCTTAAGACCTTCCCCATCTCCGGATAGGTAGCGCCCACAACTGCTCCCACATAGCTGTATTCCTCGCCCATAAGTTCTTCTCCCCAGGCGACCACCTTCTCGCCTACCAGTTCATACAGAGGCTTGCCGTCCACCAGCCGATCCTGGAATTCGCCGCTTGAGGGATTCGAGGTCTTGACCAGCACGAAGATCCCCTTCTTCTCCTCCTTACATACCTTGAGAAACGGGTTCACTCCATCTGACCCCAGATACGGGTTCACCGTCGCGAAATCCTCGTCAAACGGAGCGAAAGATCTGCTTCCCACCTTAACATGCCCCAGATGCCCTACCGCATATGCCGCCGAGGTAGAGCCGATGTCTCCTCTCTTCACATCGCCGATCACCACCAGACCTTTCTCCCTGCAGTAGTCCACCGTCTTCTTGAAAGCCATAAGCCCCGGGATCCCGAACTGCTCATACATGGCGATCTGCGGCTTCACCGCCGGGATCAGGTCGTAAGTCTGATCCACGATCTCCCTGTTAAACTGCCAGATTGCCTCCGCAGCCCCCTCCAAGGTCTCGCCATACTCTTCAAACACTTTCTTCTGTATGTGCCCCGGCACATAATCCAGCATCGGATCAAGCCCTACGACGATGGGCGCTCCTGTCTTCTTAATATTCGCTGTCAACTGATTGATCATCTGCTCTATCTCCTTTCATACACAACCCTGCCGTCCACCAGAGTATATACCGTCTCTCCGGTCACCTCATATCCGTCAAACGGCGTGTTCTTCCCCTTCGACACAAATGTATTCTTATCGATCTTATAAGTCCTTCTCGGATCGAAGATCGTAATATCCGCAGTCTTCCCCTCTGAGATACTGCCCTTGTCCTCAAGCCCCAGGATCTTCGCCGGATTATAGCTCATCTTCTCTGCCATATCCATCACAGTCAGTACGCCCGTCTTCACAAGAGAAGTATAGGTAAGCGCGGCGGAAGTCTCAAGCCCTACGATCCCAAACGCCGCATCTTTCATAGACTTGTCCTTCTCTTCGCCGGCATGAGGGGCATGATCCGTAGCGATCACATCCATCACCCCGTCTTTCAGGCCCTGCCTGAGAGCCTCCACATCCGCCCGGCTCCGAAGCGGCGGATTCATCTTATAATTGCCGTCGTCTTCCCTGATATCATCCGAACTCAGGATAAAATGATGCGGGCATACCTCCCCCGTCACCGGAAGTCCTTCCTCCTTCGCCATCCGAAGAAGCTTCACACTGTCTGCCGTGGAGCAGTGGCACAGGTGGAGCCTCACCCCGGTCTCCTTCGCAAGCAGGATATCTCTCGCAACGATCACATCCTCCACGGCATTCGTGATTCCCCTAAGTCCAAGCCGCTCAGCGTTCTCATCCGCATTCATGACTCCCTGCTCTACCATCGTCTGGTCTTCGCAATGGGCAAATACCGATATCTTGCACTCCTTCGCCGTCTTCATCCCCTGTCTGTAGAGCGAAGCGTTCATAACAGACTTGCCGTCCTCGCTGACGGCATGACAGCCTGCCTTGGCCATCCCCCGGATATCTGCCAGTTCCTTCCCTTCCTGCCCCTTCGTAACGGCCCCAAGCTGGATCACGTGAGTCAAGGATTCTTCCTTCGCACGTTCATGAACCCTTAGAACCTTCTCCTTGTCATCGGTGACCGGCTTCGTGTTCGGCATGGCGCACACAGTCGTTATCCCGCCCTTCACTGCCGCTCTTCCTCCGGTCTCCAGAGTCTCCTTGTATTCCAGCCCGGGATCCCGGAAATGAACATGAAGGTCGATCAATCCCGGCAATACATAACAATGCTTCGCGTCGATCACCCGGTCAGCCTGCCTGTCAATGTGCTCTGCAACCTTGCAGATCTTATCTTCCTCAATGTACACATCCGATATCCCGTCTCTTCCGGTAAGCGGATCTACTACATGTCCGTTCTGAATCAGAATTGTCATATACACCCCATCCTTTCTAGTTTCACTATATTCTATCATACCAAATACAAAAAGGGAATGCCTAATGCATTCCCTTCTGAATCAATTCATTCTACCCGATCTTCTCTTTCAATACTTCCAATGCCTGATCCAACTGATTGTCAGCCTCAGGGTCTTCTTCGTTCTTCTCATACTCGATCTCCACATCCGGGGTGATACCTTTGCCGTTGATATTCCTCCCCTTCGGGGTGAAATACTCCGCGATCGTAAGCTTCACACAGGTTCCGTCCTTCAGGTCGAAGATCTGCTGTACGACGCCTTTGCCATAGGACTGTGTCCCCACGATCGTACCAATCCCGTAATCCTGGATCGCTCCCGCATAGATCTCCGATGCACTGGCGCTGTTGCCGTTCATCAGGACTGTCAGCGGCAGCTCGAACCGGCGCTCGGCGTCAGATTTCGTCTCCTGTCTGTTGCCGGCCTTATCCTCCGTGTAGACGATCAGCCCCTCCGGAAGCATAAGATCCAGCATCTCGCAGACCGTGCTTAAGTTGCCGCCCGGATTATTCCGAAGATCCACGACCAGCCCCTTCATGCCCTGATTCTTAAGCTCCTCAAGCGCCTGCTCATACTGCTCATAGGTCACCAGGTCAAACTCCGAGACCGCCACATAGCCGATCTGATCCTCCAGCATCTCATACTTGATCGTCTGTGCCTGGATCGTATTCCTCACCGCCGTCACCGTGACCTCTTCCCTGTCGTCGCCGCGGTATACCGTCAGTTGAACTTCCGTCCCCTTCTCTCCCTTGATATGGGACACCACCTCTGTCAGATCCTTGCCTGTCACTTCCAGATCTCCGACCTTATAGAGGATATCGTCGTCCTGCAGACCAGCCTCCATAGCGGGGGAACCCTCATAGATCTGCACCAGCGTCACGATCCCTGTCTTGACATCCTGGCTCAGCACCGCGCCGATCCCGTCATACTCTCCTTCCGTGGTCTCCACGAGCATTCTCGTCTCCTCTTCGTCATAATAGACAGAGTAGGGATCCTCCAGCCCGCTAATGAATCCCTTATAGATTCCCTCTTCAAGCTCCTCTTCGTCTACTTCGCCAAGATAGTTCTTATCGATCAGCCCTTTCAGTACAGACATCTTCTTATCCGTGTCTGCAGAATGCCTCCCTGTGCCGGCGACGAAACTTCCTGCCCGCAATCCGCAGGATACAAGCCCTGCGATCAATAATACAGCAAGGGCGCCGCAAAGCGCCCCTTTTATAAAACTCTTCTTATCCTTCATTCGACCTCTACCTTCATACATCTTCTCTTTGCCCGCACAGTATGGGGCTTGAACTACAGATAGTTACGCGGATTCGTCGGCGTCCCGTTAAGCATAACCTGGAAATGCAGATGCGGACCGGATGAATTGCCTGTTGAACCTACCGCACCGATATTCTGCCCCTTGCTTACTGTCTGTCCCGCGCTGACATACATCGAATTGCAGTGCATGTAATATGTCTGCAGGCCATTGCCGTGGTTGATTACGATCAGATTACCCGCGTTGCCGCTATAACTTGCGGTAGTGACTGTCCCGGATGCCGCCGCATAGATCGGAGTCCCTGTTCCGGCCGCAAAATCCATCCCCTTGTGGTTGGTGCTTGCTCCCGGAATCGGCTGTGCACGCCATCCGAACTCACTGGATATATACGTGTATCCCGGACAAGGATGGGTGAACATACCATTCCCCGATACAACGGATGCCCCGGCAGAACCTCCGCCTCTTCCGCTGGAATTACGTGCCGCTGCCGCCGCCGCGGCTGCCGCCTCTTTCTGCTTGCGCTCTGCCTCTGCCGCCGCTTCCTTCAGCTTCTTTAACTTCTCCTGAGTAGCGCCGATATCGTCACTGAGCTGTGCGATCTCGTCCGCCTTGTTCTCCACAAGGTTATTCAGCTCACCCTGCTTCGCGATCAGGTCATTCTGCATGACCTCAAGTTCTTCATACTCCTTCTTAAGAAGCGCTTCCTGCTCTTCTACGTCCTTGACGATCCTCTGAAACTCCACCAGCATATCCCGGTCATACTCAGAGATCGTCGAAATGTACTCCGCATTGTTCAGAAATTCACTGATCGTCTTGGACTCGCACAGAATCTCTATAAACTGTGCATTCCCGTTCTCATACATGTACTTGATTCTCTTCTTCATGCTTTCGTACTGATCATTCTCGTCGACCCTCGCCTGTATCAGTTCATCTTCTTTCGCACTGATCTGGGTCTCCTTCTCGTCGATCTTCGCCTTCGTCTCCTCCATCTCGGCGACGATCGCACTGAGCTGTCCCTCTAAGGCACTCTTCTCCTCTTCTGCGGCCTCCTTCTTCCTCTCAAGCTCTTCCGCCTCCTTCTCAGTTTCACTGATCTCCGAAGCGCCCGCCTGTGAGGCAAGACCAAGACAAAGTACCAATACCAGCAGCAGACTGACTGCCTTCCTTCTTAATATCATATGTCCCCTCCATATTATTTATAACTGATCTGACCCGTAATCTGTTACCAAATTATACCTGAATTATACCTTCAGATGCTTACGGATCGTGAAGAAACTTCCGATAAAACCAATTCCTACTCCAAGCGCGATCCCGACCGGAAGAAGTGTCTTATAGACATCAAATACCGGAAGGAAATCTATGATATTGTTCAAAAGGCTGAACTTGGTCATTATATAAGAAACTGCCTTATCATACATAAAATACAGCATCACCAGTGGGATCAGCGCTCCGATCACACCGATCATCAGACCCTCTATCACGAAAGGCGCCCGGACGAAACCATCCTTCGCCCCTATGTATTTCATGATCGCAATCTCTTCACGCCTTACCGTGATACCCATGGTTACCGTATTGCTGATCAGGAATACCGATACCGCGAGCAGGATCGCAATGATCGTAACCGACACATATCCCACCAGCTTATTCACACTGGTCAGAGTCTTGGCCACAACATCAGAACGGTTCACCTTCCTGACTCCCGAAAGCCCCTTCGCGAATTCAACGATATCCTTCTGCTTAGAGACATCTGACAGGTACACCTCGAAGTTATCGGAATTCCCCAACGGATTGTCTGTCTTGAATCCGTCCGCAAGATCTCCTGCCTCTCCAAAATAATCATCCTTGAATCTCTCCCATGCCACCTCGGCACTGACGTATTTGACTTCAAGGACGCCTTCCGCATCCGCGAGCTGCTCCCCGATCTTGTCCTTCGCGGCCTGCGTGGTTCCCTCGTCGAAGAGCACGGTGATCGCAACACCCTCCTCAGCCTTCTCTACTATGTAATTAAAGTTCACTACAATGGAGTAGAACAGGCCAAACAGGAAGATACAGGCTGACATCGTCGCTATAGACGCCACGGAGAACATCTTATTTCTCCCTATGTTCTTAACCCCTTGTTTCATCGAATATCCGAATGTACTAATTCTCATTTTTATACCCACCTTTTTTCTCGTCGCTTACGATGACACCCTTCTTCATCGTAACGACCCGCTTCTTCATCGCATTTACAATCTCCTGGTTATGCGTAACAACCAGTACGGTCGTTCCTCTGTCATTCGCCTCCTCAAGAAGCTTCATGATCTCCCAGGAATTCGTAGGATCCAGGTTACCGGTCGGCTCATCCGCAAGCAGGATCGCAGGCTCATTCACAATAGCCCTGGCAATAGCAACCCTCTGCTGCTCACCGCCTGATAACTCCTTGGGAAATGACTTATACTTCTGAGCAAGGCCCACAAGTGACAGCGCTGCCGGGACCTTCTTCTTGATGATCCTGGTCGGCGTCTCTGTGACACGCTGGGCAAACGCAATATTATCATAGATATTCCGGTCCTTAAGCAGACGGAAATCCTGGAACACGACCCCGATCCCCCTCCTGTACATCGGGATCTTCCGGCGCTTCATCCGGTTAAGGTTCTGTCCGTTCACGATAATCGTTCCTGACGTAGGCGCCAGTTCCTTCATAATAAGACGGATCAATGTAGACTTACCCGATCCGCTGTCGCCCACGATGAACACGAATTCACCCTGCTCGACCTTGAGATTCACGCCGTTCAACGCGGCAATCCCTTTAGAGTATTCTTTTGTCACTTCTTTTAATTCGATCATACTTTCCTCCTGATTATTACTATGCATTCCCGAAAGATACTGAAAATACATTAATACTCCATTGATTCCATATACTTCATATACTTTACAACCATAAGGGCAATCTTAAAAGTAATGGCATCCTCAAACACTCGAAGATCCAGGCCGGTACTCTTCTGCAGCTTATCCAGACGGTATACCAGCGTATTACGATGGATATATAACTGTCTGGACGTCTCTGATACGTTCAGATTATTCTCGAAGAACTTGTTGATCGTCGTCAGGGTCTCTTCGTCGAAATCATCCGGCGACTTCCCCTCGAAGATCTCACGGATGAACATCTTACACAGCGGGATCGGAAGCTGATAGATCAACCGCCCGATACCCAGGGCGCTGTACGCGATCACATTCTTGTCCCCAAAGAAGATCTTACCCACATCCAGGGCAAGCTTCGCCTCTTTGTAGGACTTGGACACCTCCTTGATATCGTTGACGATCGTTCCGTATGCGATCAGGACATCTTCTTCCCCATCTTCTACAAGCAGGGCATAGATACTCTGGGCCGTCTTCTCTAACTCCGCATGACCGTCACTGGGTTCTAACTCCTTCACTATGATGATATTCTTCTCATCGACCGCCGTCACAAAATCCTTCGCGCGGTTACCCAGAAGATTACGCACATTATCAAGAGCATTGCTGTCCTTCTCATGCTTTGTCTCAATAATATATATAATACGTCTTACCTCTGTGTCAATATGTAATTTCTTGGCACGGTTATATATATCTACCAGAAGCAGGTTATCAAGCAGAAGATTCTTAATAAAATTATCCTTATCAAACCTCTCTTTGTATGCGATCAGAAGATTCTGGATCTGAAACGCAGCAATCTTCCCTACCATGTATACATCATCGCTGCCGCCGTTGGCAAGAAGCACATACTCCAGCTGATGCTCGTCAAAGATCTTAAAGAACTGATATCCCTGTACCACCTGACTGTCGGCAGGGGATTCGACAAAAGAGACTACCTCTTCTTCATAATCTGCCTGCTCTGAAAATGTACTCGCAAGAGACTTGCCATCCGTATCCATAACACAGAAATCGATCCGTGTAATTCCTTTCAAGCCTTCAATCGTATTCTGAAGTATTTGATTAGATATCATATTCTATATCCTCCCCTCATTTCAATATGCATAATTCACAACAAAAAAAGGG
>CANDQP010000051.1 GCA_947388185.1 uncultured Dorea sp.
GTTTTCTTGAATACTTTGATTGGAACAATACTACATTTAATTGTGAATCCTGTGCTTCTACAATATAAGCTGCGTCAAATCCCCCGTCGTTTCCCCCATCAGTCAAAAACTGTACTGCCTCCATCAGATCAATGTCTAAATAGGCAGCAACTCCTAGCAGCAAAAATGCTTTGGAACGATTTCTCTCATTATCGTTATCCGTAAAAATTTCCTGATTATCTGCTAATATCTTATTTATTCTTTGGTCAATGATTTGTTTTGCTATATCCATTATAGACACCTACCTTTAAGATTCATTATATGATTAAACATTTAATTATATAATACAACAAGAATATAATAGTGTATTTTCTTCAGTATTACAAGAGCATTTACATGTTTTCCCTTTTTTGATATACCCCCATATGAAATCTATATTTTTCAAACATAATGTGAGGCAGTATAATTTTATTAAAGAGTTATGTGGCTGCATTAATCTTATTAAGATTACTTGAGAATATATTCTACAGATGAAGGGGGACATTAGATATGTCTAAAAAAGCAATAGTTATCTGGGGATGCTGGGTAGGACTTTTAGCTGCGATTTCGAATTGGCTTATGTCGTTGGTTCCAACAAGCAAGAATCTCTGTAACGGAGCAGGTGCTCCATGGATATTGTTTGTCGTTCTTGCAGCATTTGCTCTTAGCGGCTATAAACCTCAGGATGCCCATAAAGCAATAGGCAGTATGCTTTGCGGAACAATCTGGGGACAGGTTGATATGGTTCTTATGTTGGTTTCAGGATTTGATCTTGTACATGGATTTTTGGCGATTACAGTAGGTACAGCGCTCGCAATCATTGTGCATTTATGTTTTTTTAAGAAATGCTTTTTCAGTGTGATTCCATTCATTTTTGTCGGCGTCTGCCTGACATTTGGAACAGGTGCTCATTTTAGCGCGAATCCATTGGGGATTCTTGGATTGGCAATCAATCTGGTATCAGGGGCAGTTCTTTCTGTACTGGTAATTGGAATGGAACTTTATCTGGTGGAGAAGATGCCGGAAAAATCTATTGGGAATAGGAAGGAGAGACCATGAGATACAAATGTGAACAAATTGAACTTCAAAGAAAAGACGATGGTAAAAAATTATATTTTACAAAATTTTGGTGTCCAGCCAGTATCCAGGAAAAGAATATCTTAATTATTCATGGATTGACTTACACACAGCATATTTTTGACATTAAATTTAAAGATTACAGCCTTTGTGAATATTTTGCCCAGAATGGTTATAATGTTTTTCGGTTGGATTTGAGCGGTTACGGACGATCTGAAAAATACGAGGATGGATGGATCGTGACAACACAGCACGCAGCAGAAGATGAGATTTATGCACTTGAGAAAATCTGTGAGATTCAGGATGTGAAAAAAGTTGATGTTCTGGGCTGGTCATGGGGTTCTATGACTACTTCTAAGGTAGCGTCCCAAAGACCGGAATTAATCCGGGGGTTGGCATGGTTTGGACCGTGCTTTGGGGGAACTTTTGCACCGATTCCGGTAACGAAGCCATTTACAGCGAATACCTATGCGAATGTGGTGCGTATCTGGCAGCATGTTCCTGGTTCCAACATTGATCCGGATTATACAACCATTGAACCGGAGCTCCATGGTATGTGGGTGGATCAGTGCTTCAAATATGATGGAGGGCATGGCCGTCCCAATGGCGGTGCGAAAGAAATCAATGAGAATGGAGATGGCTGGCTGATCCATACAAAAGCTGTGAAAGTTCCTGTTATGATTATTGCAGGAACAGTTGATGCATATACGAATCTTGACAGGGCACATCAGGCAGAAAAGGAACTCCCAGATGGAACCAGGCTTCTTATCCTGCATGGAGCAGGGCACGCGATGTTCCTTGAGAGAGATTATTATAAAAAAGCCAGGGAAGCCGTACTTCATTTCTTTGAGAGATAGAAGTTTGGCTTGACCATAAATAATAATCCTTTAAAAAGCGCCGGAAAATTTGCTGATTATATGGCCAGCAAGTTTCCCGGCGCTTTTGCCTATGGTATCTTATAAATGAACGGCCAGATTAATAAAATCGCAGATTGCCTTTGACAGATAAGTATCTTTCCGATGGATCAAAGAGATTGTTGCTTTCCTGAATTCCAGAGGCATTTCATAGATATAGATTGGAAAATGTGCTTTGTAAAATTCCACGCAGGATCTTGGGAAACAGGCGATTCCCAGACCTGATATGACATTTGAAAAAATGGTGCTGAGATTTTCTGCTTCCATTATCTGTTTTGGGTGTGCATCTTCGTGCTCCAGGAATTTTTCAAAAATCTTACGGCAGGTACATCCTTTGGTAAAAACCAACATTGGATTCTCTAAAATCTTTTTGTAAGAACAATCTGTTCCATATTTTTTATGGGATACAATTACTAATTCTTCTTCATAAACAAAGTGACAGGATAATTCAGGATGTTGTGTGGTCCCTGTGACAAATGCCAGATCAAAAGAACGATCCAATACCCGGGAGATGATTGAATCTGTAACACTGGTTTCGACCTGTAAAGACACAAAAGGATGTCTTGGAGTATAAGTGGAAAGAAACTTAGGGAGAAAAGATATTGCATTTGCTTCTGTTGTCCCAAGTTGAATAGTACATCCCGAGTTAGTATCCTTCAAGGCTTCTGTTGTCTCCTTTGCCATATGCAGCATTTTGGTAGCATACTGGTAAAGTACTTCACCTTTTGGCGTAAGCGATACGCCTTGATTACTCCGGTAAAATAACAGAGCATCAAGCTCTTCTTCTAACTTCATAATCTTGGTAGAAAGGTTAGACTGAGCATAATTTAAGTGCTGTGCAGCTCTGGACAGGCTTCCTTCTGCCGCGACTGTACAAAAGTATTCCAATTCTTGTAATTCCATTAATCTTCACATCCTGAACATAATTTTTGAATACAAACGTATTCTTTGAAAATTATGATAGCATAAATGAATTTGAAATAGAGATTCCATTCTTTTTATGTGTGCAAATTTTGTGCTAGTTTCATATTTGTACAACTCTCAGTTTTCATCTCCAGTCTGCGGGCTTCGCCTGTTTGCTGCCGCAGTTACAGTACCCGTACCCTTTTTACTGCCGGGACCGGGCGTATTGCTGTCAGAGTCTCCGGACGGTTGTTGTGTTCCGGGCTGCGTCGGTGTGTCGTTATTTCCGGGGATCGACGGATTCATCGGCCCCGGATTCACCGGGGGCTTATCTGTTTTTACAGATTTCCAGGCAACGGCGATAGGAGACAGGCCGCGGACGGTGAACCGAAGCCCTTCTTCGGTCTTCATAACTGCAGGCACTTCTACTTCTCCCGGCTTATATCCGTTCATCTCATGTGTAAACATATGAGTTATGATGAAATCATACTCTGTGCCGTTGGTTCCTTTGGGATAGGGTAATGTCACAGGCAGTCCTTCCGGCGGGAAGTTCTCCGGCGATGCAGGTTTCCAGGTCTTACCGCCGTCCAGGCTGATCTGAAGCCTGACGTCATAGAGCGCTAGATTATCTTCGGGATATCCCTGAGTTTCCGCTGCCGCACGGGTAAGCGCTTGCTTAATCTTTTCCTCGGTATCTATTCCGGCTGCGATCAATGTTTCCGGGATGTCTTTGATCCCCTCCGTGATATCAATACGTGTCTCTTCTCCTGTGATAACGGATACCGTTAATTCTCGGATGACGCTGTGCGTTGACGCATCATAACCTTCGACATCTGTATAATCATAATTTGTGTCATCTACTTTCAGCCTGGCTTTATAGCCTGGTTTCGTGCTGCTGACGGTTTCATCCGGTGTAAGCCATTCCCATCCCTGGGACAGAACGGCTGAGGACAGCGGCGCGCCTTGCTTGGTACTTAAGTTTTCAGGAAGCATGATCTCTGCCGGGGGAGCTTTTGTTATCTCGAATTCTTTTTCAGCCGTAGCAGATGACGCATAGTGGCTGTCCTCTGCTACGAATACTGCCGCCTTATAGCTTCCGGCATTCACTGGGGCATCCGTCAATGTCTTCCAGCCATCTGCAGCCTTCTGATACCATGTGCAGCGCAGTTCACCCTGGCTTCCGCTTATCACGACATCCTCCCTGTTGATTGCCGCAGGCTGTCCGTCATACATCTTGGTTAGATTGGAAGAATCCTTGAATGTGACCGTGCTGTCATTCTTGCCGATCACAAATTCTACAGGGTCACTCTCAAGACCCGAATAATCTTCCGTCTTTGCAACAATGGCTTTCACATACCAGGTGCCGGGTTCTGTCGGTATCTCGGCGTTGTAGGAATTACTGTCGGGAGCTGTGCCGTAGAGATACTGCACTTCTCCGAATCGTGCTTCTGCATGGGGAGTTGACGGAGCATCACCATATTTCCACCCAGGGATTGCGGTAAGCTTCGTAATCCATTGGTTGGTCCAGATGAAATGCAGAGTCACTTTCATGGAATTATTATTACCACAGTCATAGGTGTATGTGACATCTTCCCCAAACGGAATATTTGTCAGGATCATGCCGCCAACGGAAAGCTGCGCGTTTGTTAAATCCGATATCTTGGATGGATCCAGCTTCGGATCTGTGGAACCCAGATCATAAGAACTCTGGTTTTCTGCCAAAGTAATTGTGTCATACTGTTCACAAGCTTCAAATGTTGTTACCTTATCTGGAATAATCAGGCTTTTTAAACGGTTGCCTGTGCAGCCTAAGTTACTTATCTTCTTATTTCCGCTTACATCTAACATCTCTAACTGATTATTCCGGCACCAGAATGTCTCTAAATCTGGATTCTTGCTCACATCCATCTCTTTCAATTGATTATCATCGCAGTAAAAATATATTAGATCAGTATTCTGGGATACATCCAGTGTTTTCAACAGGTTTTTCCTTGTATCAAAATAAGATAATGAGGATTTATCTTTCACATCTATCTCTGTCAGTCGGTTATTGGTACAGATTAGATTCGTGAGCTTATTGTCCCCGGTGATATTTAATTCTGTCAACTGATTATCCGAACACCGCAAATAGGACAGATTCGGGCAATCACTGACATCCAGGGATGTTAGCAGGTTCTCTTGGATGGAAAGGGATTTCAAGTTAGAAAAACCTTTGAGCTGGATTTCTGTCAGCTGATTGTTTTCGCAACTCAGTGAAGTCAGTGCAGTATTTCCGCTAAGATCTAATGTGGTCAGTAGATTGTTGTAGCATCGAAGCTCTTTAAGAGCCGGGTTTGATCTAAAATCCAGCGCTGCCAGTTGATTGTTGTGGCAATATAGTGTTTTTAGCTGTGGATTGCCGGCTGTATCCAGAGCAGTAAACTGATTATTGTCGCACCATAGAACCTGAAGCTTTCCATTGCTGCTAAGATCCAGTTCTGTCAATTTACATCCGTTACAGTATAAATCTTGCAGCTCTGTACAGTTCTCCACATTCAGCGTCGTCAGATTCCAGGTCCCTGAGCACTCCAAATACTGAAGCTTCGTGTTCTTGCTCACATCTATGGACTTCAGATACGTGCCGTTACAGTGAAGCGTCGTCAGATTCTTGAAATGCTCGATTCCTGCAAGACTTTCGGCAGTTAAACTGCTGTTTTTCATATTTAATACCGTGATTGATTCAATCTCGCCGGCGGTAAATTTGTCAGGGTCGCTATGTGATTTCATCATAGTGGGATCAGTCCGCAGGTATTCCCGAAAGCCTGCATCCGGGAAATTCTCTTCATTGATCTCCACATCCTCCGTCAGTGCGCACAATGCAGTCATCATGGTCATTTCCGATATACCGTAGAATAATATGGCAGGCAGTACGATCATCAGGATGCGTTTTAAGATTTGCTTTTGCGTAGTCATTACTTCTTATCCTTTCATAATTGAATTTAAGAACTGTTACATCAACCAATAAGGTTGATATCTCGCGTACAATTCGCTTTCTTTCAGCATTATAAAATAAATCTCAGTCATTATCCCGGCATTGATGTGAATTGTACTTTTTTGGTGTGAAAAGGCAGCGGCAGTATTTTATTCCCAAAAACGGTCGTTTTATTCCATTTTATCAATACAAACGGATCACTCTGCCGATATTAACACATAAGAAACTCTTTTGAAAGTGAGGAGTATCCTGTGTCTAAACCGATGGAATTCTATTTTTCTTTTATGCAGTTTGTATTATTTCTGGCTCAGGGATATTATCTGCAGTATTTTTACGGAAGTTTCCTGGAGTGCAGAGTGAAGGGCCGGTGCGGCGGTCTCATTGCGGCGGTATCCTATACGCTGCTTCGGACTTTGCTTTATGTGATCTGGCCGGCAGAGTATGAGAGCCGGGCCGTGATCGGGAAGCAGGCGGTGTCGCTCTGTATTCTTGCGGTTCTGTCGCTCTTCTTATATCAGGCGCGCCATGCGGTCACATGCTTCCTCGCGGTCGCATTCCAGGCTGTGATCGGCGTCAGCGTCTATCTGGCAGTCATATTGATGGACTGGCCGTCAGGCCTGTTACTCTCCCTGTGGAACTGGTGCCTGAAGACGGGAGCGTTCACGAAGCTTGAGACCTTCCGGCTTCTGTCAGGAATCAGTGTGGCAGGGATGCATTTCCTTCAGATCATGATAGCGGTTCTGTTGATCCGGGGTTCTCTTAGGCGCATTGTGAGGGATTACCGGGAGAAGGATATTGATATGCCGAGGACGCAGCTTTTGTTCATCCTGATTCCGGCGTTGTCGGCATTGCTTCTGTGTACCTTGCTGCGGGTGACATTCGTCATAGTAGAAGAGAATTCCCAGGAATTCCTATACCACAGATATCCGGTCCTGATGGCTGTGCTTCCGGCGATTCTTCTGCTGTCTCTGGCATCGGTCCTGTACGGGGTCAAGTCCATCCAGGATATCCTGAAGCTGA
Organism: uncultured Dorea sp.; assembly: GCA_947388185.1. GTDB lineage: Bacteria > Bacillota > Clostridia > Lachnospirales > Lachnospiraceae > Sporofaciens. Next base: position 6,904 of record CANDQP010000051.1, read on the forward strand.
ACAGAGAGAAGAACAGCCGGATCGTTCTGGAGAAACAGGTGGAAGGTCTTAAGGAGCATATCGGAGAGATTGAACGGCTCCATTCCGGGATTCGGAGTATGAAGCATGATATGAGGAATACTCTGGCTGTCGTTCAGCAATTAGCTTCGGTGAGCGAGGGACAGGGGACAAAGGAGCTTAAGAGATATCTGTCCGAGATCGATCAGACTATGGATCAGATGGAGCCTGCATTCCGGACGGGGAATGCGGTTGTGGACGCCCTCCTTAATATGAAATATCACGAGATCATCCGCAGCATACCGGAGATTGAACTGAATGCTGAGGGGCTGCTCTTTCCGGAGGCGCTGCATATCCGAAGCTATGATATCGGTATGATTCTCGGAAATGCGCTGGACAATGCCATGGAAGCCTGCGTGAAGCTTAAGAAGAGAGATGCGTCGGCGAAAACATATATCCGGCTGGCTGCTTTGGTCAGAGGGCAGTTATTGCTTTTGAAGATTGAGAATAGTTTTGACGGCAGTGTGAGGCGAAAGCCGCAGGCGGAGTTCCCGGTAAGTGATAAGGAAGGCAAGGAGATACATGGGATCGGGATGATGAATATCAAGAGCGCGGCAGAGAAATACCAGGGGACGGTTGACTGGAAGGTGAAGGGCAGGACATTTATCCTGGCGGTAATGTTAAGGAATGATATGATAATGAAGGGAGAAGAGCAAGATGAAGGCAGTATTGAACACGATTGAGGATCTAAGATCCGGGCATTTCAAGAATTCATACGGGGTGGAGGGGATGCTGGTTACCGGCAGATCGGACTATAAGAAGATCATCGATGTGTCCGATGAGATGAAGGAGCATGTTCTTCAGAATGTGAAGCAGGCATATTATAAGTATAACGGGATGTCGGGGGATAATGCGGCGGAGGAGAGAGCCTACCAGGGAACCTTGAATGAGTATTATAAGACGCTCGACAGGGAAGACCGTCTGTCTGCGTGCTGGACGCTTGGGCAGTTGGGACTTAAGCTTTCGCAGGAGGTTTCCGATTCGATCAAGGAGAAGGTGCCGGGATGGACTGCCGGGAAGCCGATACCGGAAGGACTGCTTGACGAGATCTTCGCGGGAGACCGTATTGCAGAGATCATGGCAGAGAAGCCGGGGAATACGGAAGGGAATGCGAAGGATTCAGATCTCCTGAAGGAGAATCAGTTTGACGAATTGCAGATCGGCGCCGATCAGGCGCAGGGTGCGGAGGAAGGGAAGAAGCCCTCAGGCAAGGTTGGATTTAACCAGGGGAAGCGTGCAAGACAGCTTGCCTCCGCGAAGACACCGGAGCAGGTGCAGATGGTCATAAGCCTTCTGAAAAAGGATTTATCAGACTGTGAGAATGGTCTTGCCAACGATATGTGCGACGAGAATGAGGTCAAGAAGGTCAAGGCGATGCTCGCGAAGGCGCAGGAGCGCATGGGCCAGGTCGCCCAGAATGCGGATGATGAGAAGCAGGAGGGGGACAATAGTTTTCTGATCAATATGCTGATGTAATGAAGCGGTATAGATGTCTGGTATAGACAATTTCAATAAAATATTGACATAATAGAAAAAAATTGTTATAATAAAAACACAACAAAACATATTCGGAATCAAGGAGTTTGTCGACCTTTCACAAAGGTCGCAGGCTCCTTTTTTGCTACATAGAGGACGGGAGGATGTATGCTAAGTCCTTGCAATCTTGGGCCGGTACTGTTGAGAAATATAAGTAGAGGAGGGAAGAGGCAACTGAGAGAGATAGAAACAGGCGGTACGGCATCACAAGTAAAAAGGAGCAGAAATAAAAAGGAGATAAAAATGAATATGAATGATGGAAAGAAAAATCAAGACCTGGTGTTCGAATTGAACGGAGGGATGCCGCGGATGGCGCAGGCGCTTCCGTTGGCGTTTCAGCACATTGTTGCAATGGTCGTAGGATGTGTAACTCCGGCAATTATTATCGCGGGTGTGGCAGGGCTGAATCCGGCAGATAAAGTCATCATTGTTCAGGCCGCGCTGGTGATATCTGCGTTGGCTACACTTTTACAGGTATTCCCGATCCGGGTGAAGGGGATCGGCCTGCAGATCGGAGCCGGGCTTCCGCTCATCGTCGGCGTTGGATTCGCCTATGTCACCAGTATGTCGACGATCGTGGAAGGGTATGGGATTGCGACGATCTTTGGGGCGGAGATCGTAGGCGGCCTGGTGGCTGTTCTGGTAGGTTTGTCGTACAATAAGATTAAGATGCTGTTTCCTCCGCTTGTGATAGGAATCGTTATTTTATGTATCGGATTATCATTATACCCGATTGCGATCCGCTATATGGCCGGAGGGCAGTCAAGTCCAAGTTATGGATCGTGGCAGAATTGGTTTGTAGCGATAGTTACATTGATTATCGTGGTGATCTGTAATAATTTTGGAAAAGGAATCGTGAAGCTTGCTTCTATTTTAATAGGTATTATTGCAGGCTATATCATTGCATTTCCGTTTCACATGGTTGATTTCAGTTCGATCGGACAGGCGGGAATCGTCCAGTTACCCAAACTGATGCATTTTGGGATTGAATTTGAATTCTCATCCTGCGTGGCGATCGGTCTTTTGTTTGCGATCAATTCTCTGCAGGCAGTGGGCGATGTGTCGGCTACTACAATAGGCGGCATGGACAGAGATGCGACAAGCAAAGAGATAACAGGCGGTATTCTGGGATTTGGAATCAGTAATATTATCGGAGCATTTCTGGGAGGACTTCCCAATGTGACATTCAGCCAGAATGTAGGAATTGTCAGTACGACGAAGGTAGTGAACAGATGGATCGCGGCTCTGGCGGCTATTATCTTAGGTGTTGCCGGTATTGTGCCGAAATTCGCGGCATTTTTGACCAGTATTCCGCAGTGTGTGCTGGGCGGCGCTACTCTTTCCGTATTTGCGGCGATCACAGTGACGGGAATCCGTATGATCAGCAATGCGGGGCTTACGGCAAGAAATACAGGAATCGTTGGAATAGCCGTGGCGCTTGGTTCCGGGCTGGTGCAGGCGTCAGATGCGTTAGGCGGTTCACCGGCATGGGTTGCGACTATTTTTGCGAAGACGCCGGTGGTGGTTGCAGCGCTTGTTGCGATCTTGCTGAATCTGCTCCTGCCGAAGGACAAAAAGTAAGAGTATTGGAATATAATAAAAAGTGGGCGAGGAGCCGTAGAAGGATGTAAGACATTTTTGAAGATGTACATCCTGTTTTTTATTTTTGGGAACTTTTTTGCGAGAAAGGAAAGTGTAATGAATAAACGTAAAGATGTTTTAGCGAAAGTAACTGGCAGGGCGGTCTATGCCAATGATATCGAATTGCCGCAGATGGTATACGCCAAGGTTGTCCGCAGTACGGTGCCGAATGGGATCATCCGTTCGATCGACAGCAAGGAGGCGTCCCGGATGCCGGGAGTTATACGGATCATTACGGCTGAGGATATCCCCGGCATCCCGTCGCTGCCAAGAGAGCGGCCCGTTCTGTGTCCCGGGAGGGTGCGTTATATCGGTGACGGCGTTGCGCTGGTAGCGGCGGAAAGCCTCTCTGCTGCGGAAGATGCGGCAGAGAAGGTCAGAGTCGAATATGAAGAGCTCCCGGCTCTTCTGGATGCAACGAAGGCATTGGAACCGGATGCTCCCCAGGTTCATGAGACGGGAAACCGCATCGCGCGGTATATTACCCGGCGGGGAGATGCCGAGAAAGCATTGGCCGAGGCTCCGCACGTGATCAGCCGCAGTTATACGACTCCGCGGGTGCAGCACGTGTGTATCGAGACGGAGGCGGCGGTGGCTTCCTATGATCCTGCCACAGGGGAAACGCTGGTGCGCTGTCCGGTGAACAGTCCGTTTCCCATCAGAAAGGTAGTTGCGGAGACGCTGGGATGTCCGCTCACGGATGTGCGTGTTGTGCTGACGACTATAGGCGCATCTTTCGGAGGGAAGAATTATGATATTGCAATGGCATCCGCCCGGGCGGCATTGGTAAGCCGCCTGCTGGGACGTCCGTGCAAAGTGGTTTTGAATCGGGAGGAATCTATTGTAGAAGGCACGAAGCGTCACCCGCTTTTTGCAGATTATAAGGTTGGGTTCGATGAAGAGGGCAGATTGCTTGCGATGAAGATCCGGCTGACATTGGACGGGGGCGCTTATACCAGTAAGACATTCCCGGTTACCAGCCGTATGGCGATCGAGGCTTCCGGACCTTACCGTGTCCCTGCTATCGATACAGAAGCAGTAAGCGTATATACGAATCAGGTCTATTCGGATGCGCTGAGGGGATTTGGTTCCCCGCAGGTGGACTTCTGTTCAGAGATGTTGATCGATGAGATAGCAGGATATCTGGGGAAAGACCCGATTGAGGTCAGGAAGCTGAATATGCTGGAAAATGGAAAACCTTCCGCGTTCGGCCAGATCATGGAGGATGTTACTCTCCCCGAGTGTCTGGAAGCATTGGAAGATGCGGTGGATTTTCCGGCGCGGCGCGAAAGGATCCGGCAATATAATGATACGCACCAACGCAGCAAGAAGGGGTTAGGGATATCGCTGCTTCACAGAGGGGAATCCTTCGGGGCGGCAGGCCAGGGGATCGATACTGCCAGCGGAATGGTTTCTATTCAGGCGGACGGGAGCGTATCGGTCTGTTCCAGTATCGCGGAGGTAGGCCAGGGAGGCAGTACGATGGTGGTGCAGATCGTCCACGAGGCTTTGGGAATCCCCCATGAAAAGATCCGTTACAGCGGAGTGGACACGACCTTCCTTACGGATGCGGGACCGACGGTGGCGACCCGGGGAACGGTGTTCTCCGGCGGCGCGATCTACCGGGCGGCAGATGAATTGCGCGGGAAACTGATCGCTTATGCGGAGAAGTATCTGCATACCCGGGAAGTAGAGTTTAAGGACAATAAGATCATTGCGGCCGGTCAGCCGGACAATGAAGTTTCGCTTCAGCAGGTGATCGGCGATGTGTTCGCGGCGAGCGATCATCTGAATGCCCTTGGATATTATGCGGCCCCGCCCCTGGAATATGATAAGAGCTGCGGTGTCGGCGACGCATATCTCTCCTATGTATACGGGGCTGCGGCTGCGGAGGTAACGGTGGATACACGGACAGGATTCGTAAGCGTCGATGAATTCTTCGCTGTGCACGACGTAGGACATGCCTTTGACAAGGCGGAAGCAGAAGGACAGATCCGGGGCGGTGTGAGCATGGGGGTAGGTTATGCCGTTATGGAAGAGGTGGAGCTTCATAAAGGACAGATCATGAATCGTAATCTGGACGGTTATCTGATCCCTACATCACTGGACATGCCGAAGACGACGCCGATCGTATTGGAGATTCCGGGCAGACATGGACCTCTTGGCGCAAAGGGGTTAGGTGAACCGGCGACCTGTGCGGTTGCGCCTGCCATCGTGAACGCGATAGCGGACGCAACGGGACGCAGAATCAGGAACCTGCCTGCGAATCTGGAGCAGGTGGCGTTAGGACACAGTATCAAAAAACGGTAATTTGCGGGATAGATATGCCCTGTGCAGTTTGGAACAAGGAACTGCACAGGGCATATTTTGATGATTGTTTTTGGAAAATATGTATAGTACAATAAAATGATACTATGAAATGAGGAGGAAAGCATATGTCCCTGCAATTCATATTCGGGCCGTCAGGCTCCGGCAAATCATATCACCTGTATCATCATATCATCGAGGAATCTATGCGCTGCCCGAAGCAGAATTACATCGTCCTTGTGCCCGAGCAGTTTACCATGCAGACGCAGAAGGACCTGGTTACCATGCATCCAAGGAAAGGGATCATGAACATCGACGTCCTAAGCTTTGCAAGGCTCGCTTACCGCGTATTCGAAGAGATCGGCGGGGAGATGCTTCCCGTACTTGACGATGAGGGGAAGAATCTGATCCTTCGCAAGCTTGCGGGGGATTACGAGGATGAGCTGTGTATCCTGAAGGGGAATATGAAGAAGCTTGGCTATATCAGCGAGGTCAAGTCCGTCATCTCCGAATTCACCCAGTATGATATCGGACAGGAGGAGTTAGAGAAGGTGATGGAGACCATCGGCGAGGATTCCAGGCTGTACTACAAATTAAAGGATATCGGGATTCTGTACCGGGGATTTACGGAGTATCTCGAGAAGAAGTACATCACGAAGGAGGAACTTCTGGATGTATTGAACCGGATGGCAGACCAATCGGAATTATTGAGGAACAGCACCGTTGTCCTGGACGGGTTTACAGGTTTTACGCCGGTGCAGAACCGATTGATTCTTAAGCTTATGCAAAGATGCCGCAAGGTTATGGTGACGGTGACTATAGATGAGAGGGAGAATCCGTATGTGTACCGCCATCCATATCAGTTATTTGCGCTCAGCAAGCACATGGTGACTACACTGGTTTCTCTGGCGGGAGAGAGCCGCATTGAGATAGAAGAACCGATCTGCAGATACGAAGAGCCGGTATACCGGTTCCGCGGTAACGAAGCGCTTGCGTTCCTGGAGAAGAACCTGTTCCGCTACGGAGCAGGAACATTTGACAAGGAAACAGACGCGTTGAGCATCCACGCCGCCAGGAATCCCAGGGAGGAAGCGCTGGCCGCGGCGGGGGAGATCCGGCGTCTGGTGCGCGAAGAGGGGATGCGTTACCGGGAGATCGGCGTGATCGTAAGCAATATGGATGTGTACGGAGATTATCTTGAGCGGGCGTTTGATCTGTATGAGATACCGGCATTCATGGATCACAAGAGGAGCGTGCTTTTGAATTCCTTCGTAGAATATATCCGGAGCCTTCTCAATATGGCGGAGCAGAACTTCACCTATGAGAGTGTGTTCCGTTTCCTTCGGACGAATCTCTCCGGCTTCACCTTCGAAGAGGTGGATGAACTGGAGAATTATGTCCTGGGCCTTGGCATCAAGGGGTATAAGAGATGGCAGGAGAAATGGGTACGTCTCATTAAGGGCATGAGTGCGAAGGATCTGGAGCGCATGAACCATTTCCGGGTATTGCTGGTGGAGAAGGCAGATCCGCTGATGTTCGTGTTCAGGCAGCGGCAGAAGACGGTTAGGGATATCACGCTTGCCGTATATGAGTTCATGGTCAGAGAGGAGCTCCAGGTGAGGCTTAAGAGGCAGGAGGAAGAATTCCAGGCGATGGGGGAGCTTGCCCTTGCCAAAGAATATGCCCAGGTGTACCGGATTGTTGTGGAGTTATTCGATAAGTTTGTGGAGCTTCTGGGAGATGAGAGAGTTGGTCTTGAGGAATACTGCCGCCTTCTGGACGCGGGTCTTGAGGAGGCGCGGGTGGGCGTGATCCCGCCGGGGACAGATCAGGTGGTTGCCGGAGATGTGGAGCGGACCAGGCTTAAGGACATCCGTGCGTTATTCTTCCTTGGGGCCAATGATTCGCAGCTTCCGGGGGCGCTGCTCCGCACCGGATTGTTGTCCGAGCGGGACCGGGAGCATTTCCAGAAGGAGAAGCTGGCGCTGGCGCCGGGTGGGAAGGAGAGAGCGTATATCCAGAAATTCTACCTCTATTCGAACCTGACCAAACCCTCGGAGAAGGTTAAGATCTACTATAGTAAGGTGTCTGCGGAGGGCAAGAGCATCCGTCCGGCATATCTGATACAGGATTTAAGGAGGATGTATCCGCTGCTTTCTGTTGTGGACGAGGAGGAGAAGACGCTTAAGGAGCGGGAGCTGACGGAGAAGATGGGGCTTGAGTATCTGATCCAAGGGCTCAGAAGTCTTGATAACGGCATGGATGATGTGTGGAAGGAGCTGTATAGCTGGTATAAGAAGAGCGGAAATTGGAAGGAGAAGGTGGAAGAGCTGCTTGCGGCAGGGTATTACCGCCGGCCGGCGGATGGTCTGACCCAGGCTGTGGCAAGGAGGCTCTACGGGGAGGATTTTGAGGACAGTATTACCAGGATGGAGCGGTTTGCGGTCTGTGCGTTTGCACATTTCCTGACTTACGGCCTTGGGCTCAGGGAGAGGCAGCAGTATGAGTTTCAGGCGGTGGATCTGGGTAACGTGTGTCACAGCGCCCTGGAGAAATATGCGAAGAAGCTTGAGAAGGACGGCCTTGACTGGACGGTTGTCTCGGAGGATGCCAGGAGGCAGTATATAGAAGAGAGTGTGGAGGAAGCCGTCACGGATTACGGGAATGCGATTCTCTATAGTTCTGCCCGGGATGAATATCTGATCGTTCGTATGAAACGGATGCTTGAGCGGACGGTGTGGGCGCTGACAAAGCAGCTTGAGGCGGGGGATTTCCGTCCGTCTGCCAGTGAGATCCGTTTCGCGAACGGGAAGATCGACCGGATCGATACTTATGAAGAGGGGGAGAAGGTCTACGTGAAAGTGGTGGACTATAAGACCGGGAGCAAGGCGTTCGACGTGGTCTCTCTGTATCATGGACTGCAGCTGCAGCTGATGGTCTATATGGATGCGGCAGTCAGCCTTGAGGAGCAGCTTCATCCTGACCGTGAGGTGGTTCCGGCAGGAGTGTTCTATTATCGGATCCAGGATCCGCTGGTGGATAAGAAGAAGGAAGGCGGGGAAGAGGAAGCCGTCTTGAAGGAGCTTAAACCGGACGGGCTGATCAATCTTAAGGACGATGTGCTCTTGCATATGGATCGCTGCCAGAGCGGGGAGTCTCTTGCGGTTCCGGTCAGATATAATAAGAACGGAAGCCTTGCCAAGGGCTCGAAGGCAGTACCGGAGGAGGAGTTTCAGCTAATGATGCGGCATGCGGCAAGGAAGGTTAAGGAAGCGCATCGGGGAATCCTTGAGGGGAGGACGGAAGTTTCCCCTTACCGGAAGGGGCAGGAGACGGGCTGCGATTACTGTCAGTACCGGCATATCTGCGGATTCGATACGAAGATTCCGGGATATGAATACCGGGATATCGGGAAGATGAGCAAGGAAGAAGCGGTTGCGGCAATGCTGGCAGAAGAAGGGAGGCGTAAGTGATGGGCGTAGCATGGACGAAAGAACAGCGGCAGGTCATCGACTTAAGAGACAGGAATATCCTGGTGTCGGCGGCGGCAGGCTCCGGGAAGACGGCAGTCCTGGTGGAGCGCATCATCACGATGCTGACTTCGGGGACCCAGCCCGTGGATGTGGATCATCTGTTGATCGTAACATTTACAGAGGCGGCGGCGGCAGAGATGAAGGAGCGTATCCGGAATGCCATAGAGCGTAAGCTTGAGGCGGAGCCGGATAACGAACACTTGAAGCAGCAGGCGACGCTGATCCACAATGCCCGGATCACCACGATCCACAGCTTCTGTCTGTCTGTGGTCAGGGATCATTTTCATGCCATCGATATTGATCCGGGCTTCCGTGTGGGCGAAGAGGGGGAATTGAAGCTGCTTAGGCAGGATGTGCTAAGAGAGGTATTGGAAGAGAAGTATCAGCAGAAAGAGCAGCGTTTTCTTGATTTTACCCTGGCATACGGAAGCGGGAGGAATGACAAGAAGATCGAAGAGCTGATCCTTAAGATCTATGAATATTCCCGGAGCTATCCGGATGCCGATAGATGGATCCGGGACTGTGTGAGGTCTTATCAGATCGATACGCTTGAAGAGCTTAAGGCAAGCGATTCTATACGGCTGATCATGAAGAACACGGCGGGATATCTTAAGGAAGCGGCAGAGCTTATAGAGGCCGGGATCGCCCTCTGCCAGGAAGCAGACGGGCCTGCAGCTTATGAAACGACGCTCTTTAAGGATCAGCAGATCATAGAGAAGCTGATATCTGTCGGTGATTTTGAGGAAATGTGCAGGGCGGCGGCTAAGATTTCCTGGGTGCGGCTTGCGGCAAACCGGGATAAGACGGTATCGGAAGAGAAAGCGGCCAGGGTTAAGGCGATACGGGATGAAGTGAAGGGGATCGTGAAAGATCTGGCGGAGCAGTATTTCTATCAGGATGCGGAAGGGATGCTTCTGGATATCCAGGCGTGCCGTCCGGCGATGGAAGAGCTTGCCGGATTGGTGCAGGCGTTCTCGCAGAGATTCGAGGAGAAGAAGCGTGCCCGGAATATGATAGATTTCTCCGATATGGAGCAGTATGCGCTCAGGATCCTGACAGAAAGAGGTGAAGACGGAGAAGGCTTTGTGCCGTCTGCGGCGGCGAGGGAATACCAGGAACAGTTTCAGGAGATCATGATCGATGAATACCAGGACAGCAACCTGATACAAGAGACGATCCTTACCAGTATCTCTACGGTATCTAAGGGGCGCTATAATATCTTCATGGTGGGGGATGTGAAGCAGAGCATCTACCGGTTCCGCCTGTCAAGGCCGGAGCTTTTCATGGAGAAGTTTCACACATATGCGCTGCCGGAGGAAGATGAACAGGGAGATGAGACCGGTTCCGGCGTCTTGGAGTCTGAGAAGGCTGCGCCGGCAGAACAGCGCATTGACCTGCATAAGAACTTCCGCAGCAGACGGGAGGTTCTTGACAGTGTGAATCATATCTTCCGGCAGATCATGACCCGTGAGCTTGGCGGGATCGCCTATGACGACCAGGCGGCGCTGTATGTGGGGGCGGATTATAAAGAAGGTGAGAATCTTGAGACGGAGGTGCTGATCATTGACAGCGATGTGAAGGAGCAGGAGGAAGCCGCCCAGAATCCGGAGGGAGGGAAGACTTCCGGAGGAATCGGCGAACGGGAACTGGAGGCCAGGGCGATCGCTGCCCGGATCCGGGAACTTAGGGCGCAGCATCGGGTGATCGACAAGAAGACGGGAGAGTTCCGGCCGGTCCGTTATTCGGATATCGTGATCCTCACAAGGAGTGTGGCAGGCTTCGCCGATCTGTTTACCGAGGTGCTGAACCGGGAAGGAATTCCGGCTTACGCGGGAACGCGGGAAGGATATTTTGCGACGCAGGAGATCGGGGTGCTGCTTGACTATCTGCGGGTTCTCGATAACCAAAGGCAGGATATCCCGCTGGCAGCGGTACTGGCCTCATCCTTCGGCGGATTGACGGAAGAAGAGCTGGCGGTGATCAAGGCAGAGTACAGGGGGCTTCCCTTCTGTCAGGCTGTCTTAAGCTACCGTGCTGAGGGGAAGGATCCGGCGGTCCGGGGGAAATTAGAAGCTTGTCTGGGACAGATGGACGGGTTTCGGAGGATCGTTCCCTATACGCCGATGCACGAGCTTCTGTGGAAGATTCTGGAAGAGACGGGATACGGGGACCTGACTGCCGCCATGCCGGGCGGCCGGCAGCGGAAGGCGAACCTGGATATGCTGGTGGAGAAGGCGAGGAGCTTCGAGGCGGCCAGCTATAAGGGGCTGTTTCATTTCGTGCGCTATATCGAGCAGCTTCAGAAGTATAATGTGGACTACGGAGAGGCAAGCATAGAGGATGAGCAGTCGGATACCGTGCGCATCATGACCATCCACAAGAGCAAAGGACTGGAATTCCCGGTTGTATTCGTTTCGGGAATGGGGAAACGCTTCAATATGCAGGATGCTAGGAGCAGCGTCATCCTCCACTCCAGGATGGGAGCAGGTCTGGATGCCATTGATATTGAGAAGAGGACCAAGAGCCCCAGTATTATCAAGAAAGCCATGCAGAAGGAAGAGGTGCTGGACAGTCTCGGGGAAGAGCTGCGGGTGCTGTATGTCGCATTTACCAGGGCGAAGGAGAAACTGATCATTACAGGGACCATATCGAATCTGGAGAAGAAATGGGCCGGATATGAGATGGTAAGGAACCGCAAGGAGGAAGCGCTGTCATTTGGGCGGCTGAGTAAGGCGGTCACATACTGGGACTGGATTCTTCCGGCGCTTATGAGGATGAAGGAAGACGTGCCGATCGTAAGGAAGGTTCTGGCTTTCGAGGATATCGTGCGGGAAGAGGTGACGGAGGAGACGGCAGGCAGGCTTCATCGGGCGGCGCTGGAGAATTGGGATACGGACAGGGTCTATGATACGGAAATGAACCAGAGTATCGAAAGGCAGTTTGCCTATCGCTATCCTTATGAGGACAGCAGGAATCAGAAGCTTAAGTTTACGGTGTCTGAGCTTAAGAAACGGATCTATTTATTGGAATCCTCAGGGGAGGAATCCCTGGAAAACGGTGAGACGCCTTATGAGGAGCCGGATGTAGTGCCGCTGATCCCGAGATTCCTGCAGGAAGAGGAGGAGCTTACCGGCGCCTCGAGAGGTACGGCGTACCACAGGCTGATGGAGCTTCTTGACTTCTCTCTGGAATATGACGCGGATGATCTAAGCGCCGCGGCGGAGGCATTCAAAGAAGCAGGGAAGATGAGCCGGGAGATGGCGGACTGTATCCGGACAGAGGATATCCTTCGCTTTCTTAAGAGCTCTGCAGGTCTAAGGGTGAAGGAGGCGGCGAAGAAGAGGAAGCTGTGGAAGGAGCAGCCCTTTGTCCTCGGCGTGGATGCAAGGGAGATCTATCCTGGGGAGCAGGAGGGAGAGCAGATTCTGGTACAGGGGATCATCGACGTGTATTTTGAAGAGGAGGACGGCCTTGTGGTGCTGGATTACAAGACGGATAAGATCTTCCGGGCAGAAGAACTGGCGGAGAAATACCATGCCCAGCTTGATTATTATGGAAAGGCGTTGGAACAGATGACAGAGAAGAAGGTAAAGGAGAAGATCATCTATTCATTTACGATCGGACAGGAGATAGGGGTGTAAGAATGAGTATTGGAGGAATATATCTGGCCGTGATAAATGCCGTTGGTTTTGGGATATTTGGATATGATAAATGGTGTGCGGTGCACCATCGGTGGAGAGTGCCGGAGAAGACGCTGATCGCGGCTGCATTGCTTGGAGGAAGTGCAGGCGCATATGCCGGAATGAAGGTATTCCGGCATAAGACGCGCCATCCGAAGTTCAGCGTGGGGCTTCCGGTGATCCTGGCGGCGCAGTGCGCGGCGGCCGTGATGCTTCGCTTCTTATAATAACGTAATAACGGCGCATAATGGACGGAATCGTGCTGCCGTCAGTCGGCGGTGTGCTGTTCGCCGGCGGAAGCCAGGGTAGAGTAGAAGACTACTCCCATGATGATCACGCCGCCGGCAAGCTCTCTTAAGCCGGGGATCTCGTGAAGGACGATAAGCGCCGCCAGGATTCCGTATACAGATTCCAGGCTTGATATGATGCCTGCCGTCTGCACCTTCACGTGCTTAAGGCCGCTGATGAACAGGGAGTGTGAACCTGCTGTGAACGCGATGCCAAGGATCACAAGGCCTGCGATATCTCTGGCGGAGAACACCGGAAGCAGGAAGAACAACGCCGGGAACAGGACGACGGCTGCGGTTCCCTGTTCGTATAAGGACACCAGGGTTCCGGGGTACTGATCCGAGAATCTTCGGTTCATCAGAGACAGGAGCGCGTAGGTCAGGCTTCCGATCATTCCCCAGATCACGCCCTGGGTCATGGAATTGTCAAGGTGGAACTCAGGTACGATCAGCATCACGCCTGCCAGCATGATGAACGCGCAGATTACATTTGATTTCTTTAATCGCTCATGGTAGAGCCAGGGCTCTAAAAAGGTCACAAACAACGGATAGGTGGAGAAGGTCAGGGTACCGACCGCCACGGTTGCAACCTGTATGGACTGCATGAAGGTGCTCCAGTGAACGGCCAGCAGGATCCCTGCCGCTGCCATGAGCAGATAATCTTTTCGGCATTTCAATGTTACGGACTGTCTCCGTAATTTCAGTAATATAAATAAAAATATAGAGGAGAAGACGACTCTTCCCCAGGCGATCACGATCGCGGGTTGATTGACTAATTTTGCGAACAGGCCTGATAAGCCGAATCCCAGTACGGCGATATGTACGGATAGCAGGCTTTTCTTTTGTTGGTTCATTTGGTATGCCTCCTGTGATTGTAATTGGTTCCAATAATATGATACCAAATTTTTCTTTTTATACAATATGGGTTGACAAACGATATTATATGAAATATAATATGAGTATGAAAATAATATTGCATAATTAAATATTATTATATCCCAAGTAAAGGAGTGAGAATATGGTATTTAACACCGGAGCGGCTCTCCTTGATGCTATCGTCTTAGCGGTCGTGTCCCGGGAGAAAGAAGGAACCTATGGATATAAGATCACTCAGGATGTCAGGACGACCATTGAAGTATCCGAATCCACCCTGTATCCCGTGCTGAGAAGGCTTCAGAAGGATGAATGCCTGGAAGTATACGACAGGCAGATCGACGGACGAAACCGGCGTTATTATAAAGTAACGGTAAGAGGTATGGCGCAGCTTGATCTGTACCGGGCGGAATGGAAGAGTTATTCGATTAAGATCAATGAATTGTTTGAGGGAGGGGTGGCTGTATGAACCGCATAGAATTTATGACAGAATTGGCCGCATTGTTACAGGATGTTCCGGCAGAGGAACGAAGAGATGCAATGAAGTTTTACAATGATTATTTTGACGATGCCGGCGAGGAGAACGAGCAGCAGGTGATCGCGGAGCTTGAGAATCCGGAGAAGGTGGCGGCGACCATCAAGGCAGATCTTCTGGGCGCTTCTAAGGAGCATGGAGAATTCACCGAGAAGGGATATACGGATTCAAGATTCGAGAGTAAGGATGTGCCTGTCGGAAGAGAATACAAGGAGAGCGGACAGAAGTCGGAAGAGTACGAATACAGGAACACAGAGCAGAGCCGGAGAGAATACGACTACTATAGACATGGCTATGAGAGAAGCGGCGAACAGACGCCGCCAAGGACGAACGGTGCGCTTAAGATCTTTCTGATCATCATGCTTGTTCTCGTGGCGATCCCGGTCGGTGTCCCGGTCGCAGCGGCGGTCTTGATCACGATAGCGGCTGTAGGGTTCACGATCATGGTATTGTTCTTCACACTGGTGATTGCGTCGGTTGCGATCGCGTTCGCCGGGGTGTGTGTATTTATAGCGGGGCTGGTGAGTCTGGTGCCGGAGATTGCGGTCGGTCTGGCGCTGATCGGAACGGGTCTGATCCTTACCGTTGTGGGCGTAGTGCTTACCGTAGCAAGCGTAAGGGTATGTATAATCGTCCTTCCGGGGATATGCAGAGGATTCGTGTGGATCGTAAGCCGGCCGTTTCAGAGAAAGGCGGTGGTGTAGATGAGAAGAGGATGGAAGATATTCTGGATCGTGTGCGGCGCAGCTCTGGCGCTTGGTCTGGTATGCTGCGCGATTGCATTTGGAATGGGGGTTACAACAGGTATGATACATGACCGTTTCCCGTACGGGATCGGATGGCATAACAACGGATGGGGGAGCAGTAAGGAGGATTCCGGACGGACCGCAGAGAACATCCATGAGACATTCAGCGAAGTGACAGAGATCGATATGGAGATCTTTGCCGGGCAAGTAATGTTCCAGGAAGGAGAAGGCAGCGAGATCCGGGTGGACACGGATAACTTAAGCCAGAAGCTTGGATTCAGGTGTTACCAGGAAGGCAGGGAGCTTAAGCTTACCAGCAAGAAGAAAATATACGGTGTGAATAATGTGGGCAGAGGGACGATTACGGTTACGTTTCCCAAGGAGATGTCATTCAAGGAAGTATCCTTAAGTCTGGGTGCGGGAACGCTGTATATCGAGAACATCTACGCGAAGGACCTGGAGGTAGAGGTGGGAGCCGGAGAAGCGATCGTAGAAGGTTTCCAGGCAGACGAAGCAGAGTTTAACTGCGGCGCAGGCTCGATCGAAGCCAGAGGAGACGTCAGAAGTCAGGCAGATCTGAAGTGCGGAGTGGGAAGTATCACGTATACCGCGTCCGGTCAGGAGGAAGAATACAACTATGATATCGAGTGCGGTATCGGGGAGATCATCTGCGGAGACAACAGTTATTCAGGACTTGGAAGAGAGCAGAGCATTGACAACGGCGCAGCTAAGGAGATCAAGATTGAAGGCGGCGTAGGTTCTGTGATCATAGAATTTGAGTAGGAGGAGAAATAGATGGAACCAAGGAAATTATATCGTTCAAGAGAGAACCGCATGATCTGCGGAGTATGCGGAGGCGTGGCAGAATATTTTAATGTGGATGCAACCCTGATCAGGCTGGTGCTGGCGATCTTCGCTTTTACCGGAACCGGGATCTTCGCCTATATCGTCGCGGCTATCATCATTCCGGACGCGCCGGGCAGATATTAGATTAAGATGTATATTCCCCTTCACTCCTGTCAATACTTATTGAAAAAGTGAAAGGGGAATATCCATGGCAGGTAAAAAGAATAAGCCGGTCCGGCTTGATGAACTGACACAGGAAGAGAAATTAAAATACGAGATTGCTGAAGAATTAGGCCTTCTTGACAAGGTGATGGAGGAAGGATGGAGATCCCTCTCTTCAAAGGAAACCGGAAGGATCGGAGGGCTGATGACGAAGAAGAAGAAAGAACTGAGTCAATGTCCAGACGCACAGTAAAAGTGACAAAATTATTACGAATATTAATTAGTATGAACATTTAACGATAAAGGTTGAAATGAAAAGGTCCATTTGCTATAATCGAAAAACTGGTAATTTCATTTACGGGTGAGGATATGGACAGTAAGATTAGCGTTTTGGATATTGATATAGATAATTGTTCAGCAAAGGAAGCGATGAAGAAGACCATGGAGTACATGGGGACAGAGCCTGTGAATATTGTGGAGATGGCTACGGTTGGCGGGCTGATGCAGATGGACAATATGCAGCAGCTCAAGGAAGATATATGCAGATTTGACCTGATCCTGGCAGGAGATAAGACGATCCTGGAAGCGGCGGATATCACGGACAGGAAGCACCTTCAGGAGACGGAAGGCCGTGTCTTTCTTAAGATGTTCATGAGGTATCTGCATAAGAACCACAAGAGGATCTATCTTCTGGTAGAATCCGAGGCTGAGGGTCAGGCGATCTTCGATTATCTGCAGAAGAATTATTACGGGCTGCAGGTCGTAGGGCTTGCGAAGGTATCTGCCAGTAACCGGGCGGACGATATGCTGGTGAATGACATCAACGGCGGGGAAGTGGATTGTATCCTCGCGGCGCTGGCGTCTCCGCTGCAGGAAGAATTTATCGTGAAGAACAGGAGCCTTCTGGATGCCCGGCTGTGGCTCGGCCTTGGGAAAGATAACATACCGGTAGGGAAGAACGGCGCGGGACAGGGAAGGATCGCCCAGTTTTTTGTCCGGCATATTTTTAAAAAAGAGATTGAGAAGAGCAAGCGCAGATGATTTTTCGTCACTATGTACATGGCTGTAAATCAAAAGAAATTCTTAAAAATTGAGGAAATCAACAAAAAAGTATGATTTCCTCTTTATTTTTTTGTCTATATATATTAATATAGAGTCTAGCGGTATGCATTTTAACCAGACAGTCCCTTTTTTTGTTGTGAATTATGCATATTGAAATGAGGGGAGGATATAGAATATG
>CANDQP010000052.1 GCA_947388185.1 uncultured Dorea sp.
TGCCAAGCATCTCTGACACTGTAGCCTTCTGCATATTAGGTACTTTGTCTCCCGTCTTTTCATAAATCCAGGCTGACAGTTGTTTCTCGCTGTTGGGATTCGCAAGACCCGTTAACCTGACTGCCTCCTCCGTTAGCTGTTGTTCACAGAAGCCATTGATAACAAGCGCTCCTTCCAACATCCCTGTATCGATCCTGACACCGAATGCATTCATAAGCACATCCATCTGCCAAAGACGTTCTTCCTCCGCCGGCATAGGAAACCGATCCAACCTCCTTAAGATCTCGTTTTCGGTCACAACATCCTGCATACAATATTGCTTAAACAATTCCCACTTATCCGGGGCGTGCTTCGGCAAGTTCCACGATCTTCCTCCGTTCGTCCTGGTCGGTTTACAGGGTACACAGAAATATTTGATCAGGGCTTTTCCTATCGTAAGCTTTCGTTTATCCTGCGGCAGCCCGATCGCCTCTCCCGCCCGTTCAAGTCCTGCAGGGTATCCGCAGTAAAGCCCGTGGGCCATCGTGCATCTCCACTGCCCGACCGGGGTAACATACCCTGCCCGGTTCAGACAATACCATTCAAAAGCCGCGTTATAGGCATGCTTCACTACTTTGGGAGACTGCAGAGCTTCTCGTATCTCGCCGGGGATCTGTTCCCCCTGTGCCAGATCTATGATTCCAACCTCCTTTTCATCTGCTTTATATGCAAACAAGAGGATCCCGAAATCCGGGGACTGTGCGTACTTGTACAGTCCCGCCTTTCCAATATCTACACTGCTCTTCGTCTCAATATCTATGCTCAAATGCTGCATACACTAACCCCTCTTTCATTAGGAAGGGTGCAAGCCCCCTCCACTACATCGGCATTCCCGTGATCGGATTGATCCTTCTTGGGGCTGACGCCTGCGGAGCATACGCTGCAGTTTGTGCTGCATAAGCTGCCGCCGTCTGCGCTGCCTGCGAGGTATAATCTGCTCCCGGCGCCTGCGGCTGCCGGCTGAATCCAAAAGCCTGCGCTGCAGTTGGGGCGCTTCCGCCAAGTGCTTCTCCGTCCCGGGTCTTCATAACCGGCCCCAGTCCGCAGCCAATCCCCTTTTTACCCCCAAAAGAATACGGAAAAAAGTTTACATTCACTTTTCCATACATTCCACTGTAAATCTCTGATTGGTTAATGATCGGATTTCCCTGGGAATCTACAACCTCTGGTGGATAATCCGCTTTCGCCCCGGCAGTAAATACCCAGTGCCCTTTACACTCAGGTCCAAACTCCATCCCGTCTGACGGACGCGCTCCATCCCCGTCATGTACCGGAGTCGGTACGATCGGCGGACATTGGCCGTTCCACTTCTCAGAAATTCCCCTCTGCTTTGCAGCTTCAATCGCAGCATTGATTCGTCCCATAGTATCCACATCTGTCTTCGGTACCAGTACCGTAACACTGTATTTCTCTTCCTGTCCCTGCATCGCAGCATAAGGCTTAAACAGATGGACATAAGACAACCTTACTTCTCCTGTCGTTACATTCGTTAAATCATTCATAATTTATTCCATCCTTTCCATTACTAATTATTTGTTTGAAACGCTTCCGCAGCTGTCACTTTGTTTGTGATAGCCGGCCGTTTGTCCGAGTCTCTTGCCAATGCCGGTTTCCCAGGCTTCTTGGTGACAAATTTTCCCACTGCCTCCTGGAAGTCTTTCTTTCCAACCATTTTTTCTACCTGTGAAAGCGTAAGTGGTTTTTTCTCCCACAGCATCTCTTCTGGAGCAATCCCACCCTTTATCAACGTTTCAAATGCGGTATCCATATCTGTCCAATCACGCGCACTCCTGCCTTCTACTGCTTTCCATCCCGGAACATCATTTCCATTCAAACATTCCTTCAAGGCATACTCTTTGAGATTCTCCAGCCATTTAGCTACGTCCTCACCCTTCTCCAGGTACTGTCCGACCTCTTCATTACTGATCAGGGGCGGAAGCTTATCTGCAAAGAACGCAAGCCGTACATTCTCCTCCGCCCGGGCCCTGCACCGCGCACTTGCTTTGCAGAAACGGCAGGCATTCTTCCCCGGAGAATAATCACCTTCTCCCTTAACCGCAAGCGCAGCACGTTCTTTCACATACTCCCCGAATTTCAGCAGATTGTCTACCGGGCACTCCCATTCGGATATGGAATCGAGTCTCGGCTGTACGATCGTCAGTCTTACTTTATTGATCGGATATAACATGCGGTATGCTTGGTATGCACCCAACGCATACAGCATCAATTGCGGGTTCTCTTCTGCACTGACCGGAACACCTTTACCATATTTAAAATCGATCACATGGACCGTGTCCCCGTACAACAGGATACAGTCTGCAATCCCGCTTCCTTCGATCTCATCATTGGGGTCCGCAAGGGTATATTCCTTGAAATATACCCGCTGTTCAATCCTGACACTGGGCGCTGACTTTAAAGAAAGCGCCGTATTCCTTATGTAATCCAGATATTCATCCGTATACCCCTGCATCTCATCCTTCCACAGCTTGTTCCCACTCAGTTTCCTGACCGCATTGTTCAGCTTCCGTTTCCCGAATTCCTTTGTAAAAAAATAATTCCGCACTTTCATCTCTGCCAATTCATGCGCAAGCGTACCCTCTGCTGCCGCTTCCGACTCCGTATCAGGAAACTGATCCTCCAATTTCGCGCTGGGCGTACATGCCAGCCACCGGTGGGCACTGGATGCACTTAATAATGCATGCTTTCTTTCTGAATGTCCCATCAGATCTGCGCCCCCATTCCCCGAAGTGCTGTTGCAAAGTTCCCATACTGTTCCGGCGGGAGCATCGGCAGGGCCTCTACCCCATACCCGGCAAGAAGCTCTTGAAGCTGCACCTGCATTCCCCGATCCATCAGAAGCATTGCTGCACTGGCAAGCTCATCCAATGTATAAGTCTTTCCCGATGTCGGAACTGCTGCTGGCTGTACCAAAGCAGCTGACGTCTGTGATGCCGCCTGAACTGGTTGTGCCTGTGCCGGCTGTTGTACTGGCGTCGGCTGCACGGGGGCGGTCTGGGATTGTACTGACGGCTGTACTGCTCCCGCTTGTCCTGTCATTACCTCTACCGGCAGTTGTGTTGCCTGCGCGATCTGCGCGCTGAACGCCGGCGTTTTCTGCCCACCCGGAACGGCTCCGCCGGGTTGGCTCTGGGACATATCAGACTGTGGTAATACCCCCGTCTGCTGAATCCCTGCTACTTTCTTAACAGTTTCCGTAATCACCCGTGCAATCTTATCCACCGCATCATCGTCGATCTTAATACATACGTGTAAATCCATACTTCTTTATACCTCCTTAAAATTTGATCATCTGGTTACATTTATCACTCCAGGACGGGTATTAACCTCCTGTGACAGCCTCAAAAAAAACGTAGATAACAGATTCCCATTCGTTGTTCTCTGTAATGTCAGATATCGCTCTACAGCATCCAGATACCCGGATGTCAGCACGATTGAAAACGCATGCCGGATTGCTCTCTCTCTACTCTTGATGGGGTAGTCTCATTCATTGCGGCAATCTTCCGATACAATGCCGTAAGCTTTGACCGCCACGCCTTGTCCTCTTCAAACAAGACCATAGCATCTGTAATATACTGGAAGCCCTTGACATTTGCCGGCATCCCCATCTCTATCAGTGCATTCACCGCTTTATTTTTCATTTGACGTCTTCCTCCTTTTCCGCTATAATAGCGGTAGTTACTCATTGGAGCGCTTAAGGTTGCCGCCTTTTACAAGCGCTCTTTTTTGTTATCCTGCGGAAAAACATGCCCCGCTTCTCCAGGTATCTGACAGTACGCCCGAGCACATAGCCTATCGTTACAGTGACTACGCCTGCCAGTACCCATCCCGCATGCCGGGCCGGAGACATACCAACTATGATGCTTAAGGACATCCATACTGCCCAGAGCATCCCGATCCGGATGATATGAATTGCTGCCTTCCGCAGGATCGGACATAATCTCTTCCTTCTCTTGAAATTCTTCAACTTCATATCTCTGCGCATACCCTCCTTTCCACCTCTTCCAAATACATCATCGCCTCATCCATATCAAACGGCGGCACTATCTTCCGAAGATTCTTATTTGCCAATCTCTTATGATATTTCTCATAGTCTGCATACACCGCAAGACTGACAAGGTTCTCTAATAAGGCGTATTGATTGTATCTCTTCCCAATTTCCTTTTTAATGCCCTCAACCCTCCGGTATACCGTTGGAGTCGAAACTCCGAAAATCCGGGCAACATCTGTTTTATTCCGGTACTTTTTGTTGGCTACTGCCATCTATTTCACCTCCCTCACTGATCACAAGCTCCTTGTTCATGCTTTTCTATACTTTTTAAAACACATCAATCCAAATGTATAAACCAAAGTTGCTTCCCTTCCCTTTTCATTCAACGTTAGCATGTTTTCCAAAAATCTAAGCTTCCGTTCTGATTCTTTGATCGCCTCTTTGGTCTGAGCAATTTCTTTTTTAATCTGTGCATCAGTTGGAATCCTTTCCGTAGATTCTGTACGTCCGGGTGTTCCCGGTTCTCCGCTCCAACACACTTATATCACTCCCTCCTCCCACACATCTGAATTCATCTCCCGTTAAAAACCTGCTACCTAATTCATCAGCAATATTTTGCAACGTTTCGATATCATTTCTATCAACAGACTGCCGCGTTGTCACTTTCAATAACACTCCCGTAATGTACGCCAACATCTTTACTTCATTTTCTTCTGTACGTTTTCCTACCGCTCTGTATTTTCGGTATATCAATTCATTATGGCAAAAAGGGCAACAGCCACCTCCAGTACGGATGAATCTCTTGGTATTTATAAATCCTTTATTACAATACCGACAATGTATAAATACCGGATGCGGTTTCTTAACAGGCTTGCACAGATGTTCATCACCTCTGTATTTCTTCGTAAAGGGTAATACATCATAAACAGAATATAGTAATTGCCACATTCTTTGTCTCCAATTCAATCCTTAATAACCTCCTTCATTCCAGAACTTGCGATGAATCAACTTACGCATACAATTGGATTAATTTTTTCATCACTCTAGTTGCTGCAATTGCCGCTGCAATTTCTGCAGTTATTTGTCTAATTCCTTTTGTCTCTTAATAATCATTAGCTGACCGACTGCTGTTAGAATAACACCCAAGGCCAGAAATAATATGGATACCGTATATGCTACCATCCTCTCACACCACCTCCTTCTCTTCTGCTTGTAAATTCCTTTCATTTCTCCTATAATTTAGGTACAGGCTGTAGCGAGCCGAGTACATAGGAAAGGAGATATTAAATAATGGCTAAAACCGATAAAGAACTTGCTGTTGAATTGGCTTGTGCGTGTCTTAATACAATTGGTAGAAATCAAACAGCTATTCATAAGCCTCTTTCAGCGAGTGACGTTGACTCTATTCTTCGAGATTGCTACAACTCTATTCTTTCATTAGAAGATTTTGACGACAAATAACACTCCATCGTCGATTTGACCTGAAAATCAGCTATTTTATATTCCGCATTGGCCTTTATTAATTCAGCCAGTGCGGAAATAACACCCGCGTATTCTGAAATATCGCCGACACTTGTCGAGTTTCCCATTATTCCTTGAACTGCACTACAGATACTTTCAATTGTTTTATCAATCGTTTCCTTCACCTTCACACCACCTCCTTCTCTTCTGCAAAGTCCATAGGATTGATTCGAAGTACGAAGCAAATATCCGTCAGTTCATCTGCTTTCAATTCTCTTCCCCTCCCTTCTGCTCCCAAACTTGCATATAACGAACCATAAGCAACTCCTGACTTTCTTGACAACTCAGAAATATTGATTCCCATATCTTTTACATATTTTGCTATATTCTTAGTTACCGTCAATGTATTCACCTCCAAATTCCTAATTACTAAGAATTTAATCGTATTATATTCCTACTTGTTAAGATTGTCAATATGAATTTTAAAATATTTTTCTTATTTGCTAAGATTTTTCTTTACAGTGATAAAATTTAGTGATACTATGTAAGAAATCAATTACGTTTGGAGGTGTACATGTGACAAGGCAAACCATATCTAGCTTTTTAAAACAATTACGAAAAACATCTGGCTTTTCAGCAAACGAAGTGGTTAACAAATTACAAAAGTATGATATTGATATTTCTGCAAAAACACTCTATGGCTACGAAAGTGGATTAAGCATGTTGAATGCAGACGCTTTTGTAGCTTTATGTAGGATTTATAAATGCGATAATCCTATGGACATGTTTGGGACTCCTTCCATTAGTTCTAAAGAATATAATTTAGTAGAAAAATACCGCACCCTTGACACACATGGAAAAGATATGGTCAATACGGTACTCAACAAAGAAGCTGAACGCATGACCGAACTGGAAACCTCTCAAGCCACCGTCATAGATATCCAGCCACATTTGGAAGTAAATGCTGCTCATGCACGTACAGATATAGATGTAACCGACGAAATGATAAAACACGATGACGATATCATGGATGACGATGACTTTTAGTGTCCATATTATAGGACAGTCATTGTGTTATACTTATCATGGAGGTGTTATCCTATGAATAAATACGAAATACTTTTAGATGAAGCAAACGATAAAGGACTCATCGTGAAAGAAAAATCTTTGCTGTCAAGCAATGGCCGCATCAAGGGAAACCGTATTGCAATCCGTAAAGACCTTAAAACTACTGCAGAAAAAGCTTGCGTCTTGGCAGAAGAACTCGGCCATTATGAAACCACGGTTGGTGATATTCTAGAAATGTCTAGCTCTTGGAACCGAAAGCAGGAGCGGCAAGCAAGATTAAATGGATATAACCGCATGATTGGGCTAATTGGTATTGTTAGAGCCTACGAAGCTGGATGTCAAGATCAACATGAAATTGCTGAATTTTTGAATGTAACAGAAGAATATCTTCTGGAGTGTATAGAATGCTACCGGGATAAATACGGGAAAATGAAAAATATTGATAACTATATAATATACTTCATTCCTAACCTCGCCGTAATAAAAATAATATAACCGCTTCGGCGTTTATATAAGTTTCTCACTGTAAGGTCGAACAAATGAGAAAGAGAGGAAATATTTTGGATAAAATAGAGGATAAATTACTAGAAAAAGCAAAAGAAGCATTTTCAATGGCAATAGAACTATACAATAAGCCCACTATTAAATATAGGGTTGAAGGTTTTAGTATGTTTATCTGCAATGCGTGGGAACTTATGTTGAAAGCTCATATGATAAAAGCATTCGGCGAAAACAGTATATATTATAAAGACAATCCAGATCGAACTCTTTCATTGGAGAATTGTATCCAAAAAATTTTTACAAATAACAAAGATCCTCTCAGGATAAATATCGAGAAAATCATTGAATTGCGTAACACAAGCACACATTTTATTACAGAAGAATATGAAATGGTCTATGTTCCTTTATTTCAATCTTGTGTACTTAATTTTAATGAAAAGATGATGGCATTTCATCAGATAGATATGACCACAATAATTCCTCAAAATTTTTTAACGCTTTCTGTTAGCATGAAAGCGCTTGATGAATCGGAGATAATTGCTAAATACCCTGAAGAAATAGCCACTAAATTACTCAATACTAATACCAACATAACAGATAAGATTCTGGAAAATAACGACAAATTTGCTATAAGAATAGAACATCATCACTTTATCACCAAAAATAAAGATAAAGCCACTTCATTTGTCAGCATCGATAACTCCGCTGACGCAAAGGTAAAAATAATAAAAGAACTAAAAGATCCAAATACTACTCATAAATATAGTACAACAAGTTGCGTCAAGGAAATATGCACTCGTCTGACGCGGCTTGGAATCGAACTAAAATATAATGGTGAATCAAAAAAGTTTAATAATTATCATTTTAATCTTTTTTGTAAATATTACGGAATCAAAAACAATCCAAAACTTTGTTATAAACACCATTTAACAGGTACGTATGGATATAGTATTCAGACTATAGATTTTATAGTAGATGAAATAAAAAAAGATTCTGATAATATTATTCAAAATCTTAAAAATAATTTAACAAAAAAATAAGTCAACCCCAGGGGCAAAGGAATTCTAAGCTTTATAGCCTACTCCTATTCAGGAACCCAGCCTTGTCCTTCACGAGTTAACTTATTTATAGTATAATAATATGCGTCACTTTTGTCAATATATGTATTAAAATTCATACAATGCTAAAACCGCCCCTGCACCAACAGGAACGGTTTCACATAGATGTAACTCGCAAACCAGAGGATTACGGTACACTCTACCTTCAGCAAGTAGATTATACCATAATCCTCCACAATTTACGAGGGTTATTTTTTATACCCTTTTTCAGGAGGAATAGATTATGTGGAGCGAAATATTACCGAACGGAAAAGTCCGCTTCGTTGAACGCTATGAAGACCCTATGACAGAAAAGAGCCATAAGGTATCCATCACCATGGACAAGGACACTGCAAGTACCCGGAAACTTGCGCAGGCATCCCTAAATGACAAGATAGAAGCAAAGCTGTCCTCTATCACGGTTACGATCAAGAAAGATGATCTACGGCTGTCTGAGCTCGTTGAACTCTACCGCACAGACCAGAAAGCTACCGTCACCCAATCTACATACCAACGGAACTATTTTGCCGTGGATTCTCTAATGCGGATTCTCGGCCGGGATATCCTGATTGATAAGATCACGGCCGGATACGTCCGTGAGAAGCTTGCAGCAGAGGATGAAAAGCCTGGAACAACCAACGAACGCATTACCCGTCTGAAAGCTTTGATGCGTTGGGGGTACCAGAACGATTATATTGCCGACATCCGCTGGCTTGATAAGATCAAGAAATTCAAAGATGATGAGAAGGTCCAGAAACTAGAGGAAAAATATCTTGAAAGTGATGAACTAAAGATATTGCTGAAAAATATGAAAGTTGATAAATGGCGTATGCTAACAGAGTTCTCTGCCCTCTCCGGCCTACGCGCCGGTGAAGCGATCGCGCTCAATACATCCGATATCGACTTTACCAATCGGTACATCCGAGTCAGCAAGACATATGATCCGGTAAATCATGTTGTCGGAACGCCGAAGACCGCAACTTCCAATCGGGATGTATATATGCAGGATGAACTCTTTACCCTGTGCAAACGGATCAAGCGATACATGGACAAGGAACGGTTCTACTGCGGACACCGATCTGAGCTCTTCATGTGTGATGTGAACGGTGATTACCTGAATTACTATTCTTACAACAAGTACCTGCAGGAAAATGCAAGACAGTTATTCGGCAAGACTGTGACTACTCACTTTATGAGGCATACCCACGTTGCTCTCATGGCAGAACAGGGAGTCCCACTGGATGTCATATCAAGAAGACTCGGCCACAGTGACAGCCGGGTTACAATGAATATCTATTTCCATGTAACAAAGAAGATGCGTGAGAAGGATAACCAGAAGATAAAAGAAGTGTCTATTTTGTAGTTTGCCCCATTTCTGCCCCATTTTTGAATTTAAGGCATAGAAAAAATCCCGCAAGCCCTTATTCTAAAGGACTCCGGGATTCTAATTCAATGCGGATGGTGGGACTTGAACCCACACGAGGTCGCCCCCGCAAGATTTTGAGTCTTGTGCGTCTGCCATTCCGCCACATCCGCTCATGCTGCCGGTATCCGCCGGCAACATATAGAATTATAACTGCTAATACAGCCTATGTCAATGCTTTTATTCAAAATTATCTAGAAATTGTCTGATGGGAATAACGCATCGTCCAGCGCTGTCATATCTGTCTGGTCTATATAATATACACCGTCAGAATCCGGCTTCACCGTGATGGTAACTGTCGTAGCCTCTCCGTAGGTTGGAGAAGCAATCTTCTCAGCCATAAGGTCATACATCTTCTGGAATACCATCTCATTGATCGCATTCTGATCCGGAACTTCCGTCATGCTCGTCATCTCTGCTGTGACTGCTGCCTGCACCTCGTCCTGAAGTCCTTCGAAAGCGGTAAACGGCTCGACAGAGACATCGATCGTATATGCCTTATCTCCGGCATCCTTCGCTTCACCGACCTCATACTTCGCCTGCTTGATCATATTCAGGAACAACTCCCTGTAGCTCTCTGTCAGTTCATCAGACAGACCCAGACCTGCAAATCCTGCTTCCTGCATCGTCGCATCAATGTTGCCTTCATACAATTCCTTCGCTTCTTCCTCGGATGACTTCGTCCATTCTATGTATTTGTCGAACTCACCCTTGTAGCTGGCATCCATGATCGACTTCGCATAAGACTGTGCATCCTCTGCACTCATACCCCCGCATCCGCACAGCAATGTCATCACCGCGATCAGCAATACCGCCAGCAATCCTCTTTTCTTCATGGTTCTTCCTCCTTCACAAAGATTTCACATAATATATTACTCCCATTAACGGACAAAATCAACTCTTGACATTCGATTTATTTCGTCAATTTGCGGCCAACCTCGAAGCAGTCAAATGTGGCAAAATAATCCGCCGGGGTCTCCGCCCTGCGGATCAGCCGCGTTGATCCACCCTCTTCAAGCAGAATCTCCGCCGATCGAAGCTTGCCGTTATAGTTATATCCCATGGAAAAACCGTGAGCACCCGTGTCATGAATCACCAGCAAGTCGCCCATGTCGATCTTCGGCAGCATACGGTCAATGGCGAATTTATCGTTATTCTCACATAGAGATCCGGCGATATCGTACTTGTGGTCACAGGGCAGCTTCTCCTTGCCCATAACAGTAATGTGATGATAAGCCCCATACATAGCCGGGCGCATCAGATTCACGGCGCACGCATCGACACCGATATATTCCTTATGCGTGTGCTTCTGATGGATCGCCTTTGTAACCAGGCAGCCGTACGGCCCAAGCATGAAACGTCCAAGCTCCGTATAGATGGCCACATCGCCCATTCCCTCCGGCACCAGCACCTCCTCATATACCCTGCGCACTCCGTCGCCGATCATGCGTATATCGTTGGGTTCCTGATCCGGTGTATATGGGATCCCGATCCCTCCCGACAGATTGATGAATTTGATATGGGCGCCGGTCTCCTTCTTAAGCTTCACTGCCGTCTCAAACAAGACCTTCGCAAGCATCGGATAATACTCGTTGGTGACGGTATTGCTCGCCAGGAACGCATGGATCCCGAACTCCTTAGCCCCTTTCTCCTTCAAGATCTTAAATGCATCGAACAACTGCTCCGTCGTCATGCCGTACTTCGCATCCCCCGGGTTGTCCATGATATCATTGCTGATCTTGAACAGCCCGCCGGGATTATAACGGCAGCTTATCGTCTCCGGGATATGTCCGATGGTCTTCTCCAGGAAATCAATATGCGTGAAATCATCGAGATTGATGATCGCCCCCAACTGATCCGCATAGACGAATTCCTCCGCCGGCGTATCATTAGAAGAAAACATGATATCTTCTCCCGTCGCCCCGACCGCCTCGGAGAGCATCAGCTCCGTATAGGACGAGCAGTCGCACCCGCAGCCATATTCTCTTAATATATCGATCAGAAACGGATTCGGCGTCGCCTTCACCGCAAAATATTCCTTGTATCCTTTGTTCCAGGAAAATGCATCCTTCAATGCCCGGATGTTCTTACGTATCCCTCTCTCATCATACAGATGAAACGGCGTTGGATATTCTTTCACAATCTCTTCTAACTGTTCCTTCGTTACAAATGTCTCCTTCTTCATTGTTACTGATTCTCCTCTCGCATCGATAGTAATTTGATCTCGTTAGAAAGTGCGGTCCGATAAAGCTCCACAAAATTCTTCTGACCCGAATACAGGCAGGTATTCATACTTCCTTCCCCGTATTCCCCGGTAAGGACATATCTGGAATCCGCGATCACGCCGATACGCATGCCTCTGTCCTCCCCCACGTATACCTTGGCTCTGCTGAAAGCCGTCGGCTGGTCCGTTATAATAACTACCTGCTTCTTTGCCGCGATCAGCGTCTGTAATTCACCCACCAGAAGCAGCAGGTAATTCCTTGTCAGGCTGATATATACCTTCTCATCCACCTTCTTAAGGATATTGCGCATCTTATCCAGGATGTGGCTGGCCCCCTCTATTGTGATGTATCCCTCCACATAAACTTTCCCTGAAGGCATGTGTCCAATGAGCCAGTTCTTGGTCTCTTCCAGCTTCCGGATCCGATTCCTGCAGAATTCATCCAGCGGCACCGGGACATATTTGCGCGTATGCCCTTCCTCCACCATATAAGCAGCTCCCTTCTCTGTCATATTCGCAAGGGAATTATATGCATTCGATCTGGATATCCCTGTCTGCTTGGCCACTTCGTAGCC
Source organism: uncultured Dorea sp. (assembly GCA_947388185.1). GTDB lineage: Bacteria > Bacillota > Clostridia > Lachnospirales > Lachnospiraceae > Sporofaciens. The sequence goes on from CANDQP010000052.1 coordinate 12,398, forward strand.
CGTCACCTTCCCCTCCGTGAGCATGCACTGGTAGATACAAGCCTCCTGACGTGTAAGCCCGAATTCCATCAGGCGTTCTATAAATGATTGCTGTTCCAAGTCCCCGTCTCATCCTTTCTAAAAATAATACCCTCTTTTAGCAAGAGCGTAGTTCTCTACAGGAACACTTTAAGGCATGTTTGGCAATCTGTCAATATCGTTTCCGGTTTTCTTCTCCGGATTCCAAAATAAGCTTAAAAAATGGCAGAAAGGGAGCGCTGTCAGCAGCCCCTCCTGCCATGTACATAATATATATGATTACTTACTCAACTACCGCGATCCGCATGATATTGCTCACGCCGCCCCTGTCGGACATTACGTTGGCGGACGGGATTCCTGCCGTCAGCACCACGATATCGCCGGACTCCGCAAGCTGCTTGGCACATACCAGTTCCACCGCGCCGTTGCACACATCTTCCGTAGAATTCAGAGGGATAGACTTAAGCGGTCTCACTCCCCAGTAAAGCTGCATCCGGCGGAGCGTCGCCTCATTGGGCGTCACACCGATGATGTCCGTCCTGGGCTTGAACTTCGATACGACTCTCGTAGTCACTCCCGACACAGAAGGCGTAATGATGCATTTCGCTCCAAGGTTATTCGCCGTAGTCACCGCCGCGTGGCACAGCGCACTGGAGGTACTCTTCATATGCTGCGCCTCTGCCTTCTCCATCATCAGATCGTAATCCAAATGCTCCTCCGTACTCTCCACGATATGTACCATCATCTGCAGAGCCTCTGTCGGATACTTGCCCTGCGCGGTCTCTCCTGAGAGCATCACCGCATCCGTCCCGTCATAGACCGCATTGGCCACATCCGTAACCTCCGCCCTCGTCGGCCTCGGATTGCGGATCATAGAATCTAACATCTGTGTCGCCGTAATAACCGGCTTGTAATTCTCATTACACTTCTGAATGATCATCTTCTGCAGATAAGGAACCTCCTCTGCCGGTATCTCCACGCCCAGGTCGCCGCGGGCGATCATGATGCCGTCCGCACAGCGGATGATCTCTTCGATATTCTTGATCCCTTCCGCATTCTCGATCTTCGCGATGATCGGAATATTCGGCGCCTTGCATTCCTTAAGGAATGCCCGGATCTCAAGAATACATTCTGCATTCCGAACGAAGGAAGCCGCGATAAAATCAATCTGCTGCTCGGCTCCAAACTGAATATCTTCTCTGTCCTTCTCCGTGATCGCCGGAAGCCTGACCGGAACATTGGGAACATTCACGCCCTTGCGCTCGCCAAGCTCACCGCCGTTCACGATCGTACAGACGATCTCCTTGTCTTTCTTTGCTTTCACCCGCAGGCCGATCAATCCGTCGTCGATCAGGATCGTGCTGCCAACCTGTACGTCCTCCACAAGGCCGCTGTAGGTGATGGAAACTCCGTGTTCATCACCGGCCTTCTCCTCCGTAGTCAGGACAAAGGTATCGCCTTCTTTGAGCGTTACCTTCTTACCGTCCTTCAACACGCCTGTACGGATCTCCGGTCCTTTGGTATCCAAGAGGATTGCTATTGGTTTCCCTTCTTCATCACGGAGTCTCTTGAGCATATCCATTCTTGCCTTCTGCTCCTCATGAGTTCCGTGGGAAAAATTAAACCTGGCAATGTCCATGCCATTTTGGACCAGGCTCCTCATGAGCTTCTCGTCGTCTGTCCTTGGTCCAAGAGTACATATGATTTTTGTCTTCTTCATCTTTGTACTTCCTCCTGTTATTTAATATGTGTATGTGTGAACAGATGATCCTGGCAGTATTCATGATTGCCGCTGCACTTCGAGCAATACCTGAATTCCAGATTCGGATCATCCAGTTCAGTCCTTCCACAAACGGCACACCTGTGCCTTGCTCCATTGGGGTACATCTGTACCGGACGCTGAGCCTTGCGTATATTCTTTTGAAATTCTCTCTTTCTCTTCATCTGCTTCGGCGAATACGGCCTCATATTCCTGGACCCAAGGAAAAAGATCAGGAAATTAAGGATAGACACCACCGCTCCCACCGCATTGGCCTTATAGTAGATCCCAAACAGGGCGTTCCCGCCGTAAGCCGGCAGAAATGCCTGCAGGACCGCATATGCAAAATACAGCCCGTCTAGCAGCGCCAGATACTTCACCTTGACCGGTATCGCAAAAAATAAAAGGAACTGTATATTCGGATACAGCGCGGCAAATGCAAAGAACAGGGACATATTCAGATACCACACCGACAAAGGAAGCGATACCCCCGTGGTCACATATACCAACAGAGCCGCGATCACATGGAACAGCATCCCCGAGAAAAAATAAAGGTTAAAACGGAACGCTCCCCACGCCGCCTCCAGCTGCTGCCCGATCATATAATACAGATGAAGCATAAATACAATAAAGATCAGACTGTCCGAAGGCGGCTGGATAATAAATGTCACGACTCTCCAGATCTGTCCCCGAAGAATCGCCGCCGCGTCAAGACTCAGCATCTGATAATAAAAATCCCGATTCACCAGGTTTAAAACAAATCCCGCCGCATACAGTATAATGATATAATACATGAGGTTAGGGATCGCATATCTTCCGAACTTCCTCTCCAGTTTTGACAGCCAATTATCCATACATAAGCTCCTTATACTTAATATTTAGCATCACTTTAACACTGTAGTAATTCTACCGTTTTACGCTGTATTTGTCAATTCTGCCATAGAATTTTACAACATTTTAACATTTCTATAGCATTTGTTAATTGTTATTTTAAATAATTTGTCGTATAATGTTACCGGCTGTAAAACAGCCAAAAAGGAGTTAAGACCATGAGTAAAAACGAATTATATACACTGGGCATTGACATCGGTTCAACCACAGTTAAAATCGCTATACTCGATAAAGATAACGATGTCGCCTTTTCAGACTATGAAAGGCATTATGCTAATATTCAGGAGACCCTCTCCGATCTTCTCGGAAGGGCAATCTATAAATTAGGGGAGCTTGACGCCTCTCCGGTCATCACTGGATCCGGCGGGCTGACTCTCGCAAAGCATCTGGGCGTGCCATTCGTCCAGGAAGTGATCGCCGTGTCCACCGCACTACAGGACTACGCGCCTCAGACCGATGTCGCCATCGAGCTTGGCGGGGAAGACGCGAAGATCATTTATTTCGAGGGAGGCAATGTAGAGCAGCGCATGAACGGCGTCTGTGCAGGAGGCACAGGCTCCTTTATCGACCAGATGGCATCCCTGCTTCAGACAGATGCGTCCGGACTTAACGAATACGCCAGGAATTACCATTCACTGTATTCTATCGCGGCAAGATGCGGAGTATTTGCCAAATCTGACATCCAGCCCCTCATCAATGACGGCGCGTCCAAGGAAGACCTTGCCGCCTCTATCTTTCAGGCAGTGGTGAACCAGACCATCAGCGGACTTGCCTGCGGCAAGCCGATCCGCGGACACGTGGCCTTCTTAGGCGGACCGCTCCATTTCCTTTCCGAACTCAAGGAGGCATTCGTGCGCACCCTGAAATTAGACCACGAGCACACCATTGCCCCGAAGCATTCTCATCTGTTTGCCGCCATCGGTTCCGCTCTGAATTCGAAGCGGGACCAGCAGGTTTCCCTGCGAAAGATGCAGAACCGCCTGGAGAACCGTATCCAGATGGAATTCGAGGTAGACCGCTTAGAGCCTCTTTTCTCAAGCGAGGCAGACTTCCATGCCTTCGAGAACCGGCACGCGAAGCACCAGGTTCCGGTAAAGGACCTGGCAACCTACACCGGCAAAGCATTCTTAGGGATCGACGCAGGTTCTACCACCACCAAGGCAGCCCTGGTAGGCGAGGACGGGACCTTACTGTACTCCTTCTACCACAATAACGAGGGCGATCCACTGGGAACCACCATCGCCGCCGTCAAGGACATCTACAGTAAGCTCCCGGAAGGGGTGCAGATCGTCCATTCCTGCTCCACCGGCTACGGAGAAGCACTTATTAAGTCTGCCCTTCTGCTGGACGAGGGCGAGGTAGAGACCGTATCCCACTACTATGCCGCCTCTTATTTTGAGCCGGATGTAGACTGTATCCTGGATATCGGAGGCCAGGATATGAAATGTATCAAGATCAAGAACCAGACGGTGGACAACGTGCTTCTGAACGAAGCATGCTCCTCCGGCTGCGGTTCCTTTATAGAGACCTTCGCCAAGTCCCTGAACTATTCGGTGGAGGATTTTGCACATGAGGCGCTGTTCGCCCGTAATCCCATCGACCTTGGCACACGCTGTACCGTATTCATGAATTCCAAGGTCAAACAGGCGCAGAAGGAAGGCGCGGAGGTTGCCGACATCTCTGCCGGCCTTGCCTACTCCGTTATCAAGAATGCACTGTTTAAGGTCATCAAGGTATCAAGCGCTTCGGAGCTTGGAAACCATATCGTAGTTCAGGGCGGTACATTTTACAACAACGCGGTGCTTCGAAGCTTCGAGAAGATCGCAGGCTGTGAGGCGATCCGTCCGGATATCGCCGGGATCATGGGCGCTTTCGGCGCCGCCCTCATTGCCCGTGAACGCTACATGGACTGCCAGGGCACTACCATGCTCTCAATCGAAGACATCGAAGCCCTGGAATATTCTACTACCATGGCCAAATGTAAGGGCTGCACCAACAGCTGCCGCCTGACCATCAACCATTTCAGCGGCGGAAGGAGGTTCATCACCGGAAACCGCTGTGAACGCGGCCTTGGCAAAGAAAAGTCAGAAAACAAGCTGCCGAACCTGTTCGAATACAAGCTGCATCGGTATTTTGACTATACACCCCTTGAAGAATCACAGGCCGGGAGAGGAACGATCGGTATCCCCCGCGTATTGAACATGTACGAGAATTATCCATTCTGGTTCACATTCTTCCATACGCTTGGATTCCGTGTATTGCTGTCTCCTGCCTCCACCCGGAAGATCTATGAGCTGGGAATCGAATCTATTCCAAGCGAATCCGAATGCTATCCGGCGAAGCTCGCCCACGGGCACGTCCAATGGCTGATCAACCAGGGAATACACCGCATCTTCTATCCGAGTATTCCTTATGAGAGGAATGAATTCAAAGAGGCGAACAATCACTATAACTGTCCGATCGTCACCTCTTATCCGGAGAATATCAAGAACAATATCGACGCGATCGTAAACGGGGAGGTGGATTTCATCCATCCGTTCCTCTCCCTGGAGAGTGAGGATACCGTCTCCTACCGTTTGGTCGAAGAATTGTCAGCTCCATTCTCCATCCCGGCTTCCGAGATCAAGTCCGCCGTCCATACAGCGTGGGCCGAGCTTGACGCCTGCCGGGAAGATATGATGAAGAAGGGCGAAGAGACCATCGATTATCTGAATAAGACCGGCAACCGCGGGATCGTTCTTGCCGGACGCCCGTACCATATAGACCCTGAGGTGAACCACGGAATTCCGGAGCTTATCAACTCTTATAATATTGCGGTGCTGACAGAGGACTCTGTCTCCCACCTGCATCCGGCGGAGCACCCGCTGAATGTTATGGATCAGTGGATGTACCATTCCCGTCTGTATGCCGCGGCAAATTATGTGAAGACGACGGAGAACTTAGACCTGATCCAACTGAATTCCTTCGGGTGCGGCTTAGATGCCGTAACCACCGACCAGGTGGCCTCCATCCTGAATGATTCTGACAAGATCTACACCTCCCTTAAGATCGACGAGGTGAATAACTTAGGCGCTGCCAGGATCCGCGTGCGCTCTCTCCTTGCGGCGATCCGTGTGCGCGAGAAACGCAATGAGCAAAGGACCGTGCACTCCTCCGCGATCGCCAAGGTCGCTTTCACCCAGGAGATGCGCAAAGATTACACCATCTTATGCCCGCAGATGTCACCGATCCATTTCGACCTGTTAGAACCGGCTTTCTCGGCCTCCGGTTACCGTATAGAAGTCCTGCCCAACGATAACAAACAGGCCGTGGATGTAGGACTCAAATACGTTAACAACGACGCCTGCTATCCTTCGCTTATGGTAGTGGGACAGATCATGGACGCCATCTTATCCGGCAGGTATGACACCGATAAGATCGCCGTGATCATCAGTCAGACCGGCGGCGGATGCCGTGCTTCCAACTACATCGGTTTCATCCGAAGAGCGCTTAAGAAAGCTGGTTACGAGCATATACCGGTCATCTCCCTCAACCTAAGCGGCCTTGAGGGGAATCCGGGCTTCAAGCTGACGCCTCTTCTGGTGCTCCGCGGTATCTATGCGATCGTATTCGGGGATATTTTCATGAAATGCGTTTACCGCATCCGGCCATATGAGGCCGTCAAAGGCTCTGCGGACGCCATGAATGAGAAATGGGTGAAGATCTGCAAGGATTTCCTGTCACACGGATATCCATCCAGGCACAGATTCAAGAAGCTGTGTAAAGAGATCATTCATGATTTTGACCAGAATATCGAATTATCAGATATGAAAAAACCCCGGGTAGGCGTGGTAGGCGAGATCCTTGTCAAGTTCCTCCCTGCCGCCAACAACTATCTGGTAGAGCTGCTGGAGAGCGAAGGAGCCGAGGCCGTCGTACCGGATCTTCTGGACTTCCTGCTCTACTGCTTCTATAACCAGAACTTCAAGGTGTCGCACCTGGGCATGAAGAAGTCCAAGGCCACCATCGCGAATCTGGGGATCAAGGCATTAGAATGGTTCCGCGCTCCGGCGAGCAAGGCTTTCAGCGAGAGCAGGCATTTCGATCCTCCCGCCAGGATCCAGGAGCTTGGCAAGATGGCTTCCGACATTGTATCTCTCGGCAATCAGACCGGCGAAGGGTGGTTTTTGACCGGCGAGATGCTGGAACTGATACATAGCGGCGCACCGAATATCGTGTGTACGCAGCCGTTTGCCTGCCTGCCGAACCATGTAGTGGGGAAAGGTGTTATTAAGGAGTTAAGAAGACGCTATCCGGAATCGAATATCGTAGCGATCGATTTCGACCCGGGCGCAAGCGAAGTGAATCAATTGAACCGGATCAAGCTGATGCTCTCAACGGCGAATAAGAATATGAATGCCTAGTGGTAAGAATGCTTTTTCGAGAGTACATGTGTATAGGCGCAGTCGCAGCGAACTACGCTGAGGCTTTTACGGGGAGTCGGCCATGCCGATTTCCCCGTTATTTTTACTGTAATTGAATATCTATGCGCCTCCTGACAAAGATACCTCAGCCCGTTACCTCGCGGGAACAACCATCTCCTGCCTATCCTGGCAGATCTCCAGGCACGCCTTGAACTGATCGCAGTCAATTCTGATATCGAATTCTCCGCCCAGCGCTTTCGCGTAGGTGCTCACAATCGCAAGCCCCAGACCGTTGCCCTCGCTCGTCCGGGCCTGGTCTCCGCGCGCAAAACGTTCTACAATATCATCCTTTGTAAAATCCATAAGATAGCCTGACGTGTTGGTAATTTCCACACAGATCATCCTCTTCCTGAATCCTGACCGTTCCTTTTGCACTGCACCGGCTGATGCTTCCGTGTGCTCCCCCGGCTGTCCGCGTTCGCCTGCATCCGACACGCTTTCCTTCTGATCCGCCTGCGGTTCCAGCACCTTAGCCCCGGTCAGTGCATCCTTCAGATATGTCTTAACAAATACACGGGTCCCTTCCGCGGAATATTTCAATGTATTCTCGATCAAATTCTGGCAGATACGGTAAAAATATGTGTTGTCCGAATAGACTTGCGTGTCTTCCTCTGTAAGCTGCATCACGAACTTAAGGCTGCTTGCCTTCACCCGGTCATCCATATCCGCAAAGATCTGCTCGATCAGCCGGTTCACCTGGAAATTCTCTCTCTTAAGCTCAACATTGCCGCTGCTTGCCTTCGCCAGAGAAAAAAGACTGTTGATCATCTCCTTAAGCTTCTCCGTCCGGGCCGAGATCACGTCAATATAATCCCGTACAACATCACTTAATTCCTCCTTCTTGATCAATTCTATATAACCGACCATCGAAGTAAGCGGCGTCTTCAAATCATGAGAGACGTTCGTGATCAGATCAACTCTAAGCTGGTCGCTTCGGGATACCTTCTCAAGACTTTTTCTTTCTATTTCCAATGTTTCCTCAAGACGTATCCGTGATACCTCATCCTCACGCTCCATGACCGCATCCAATCTCTCACGCCAGAAATTCCCGACCGCCTTCTGCGCGAGCAAAAACTGAATCAAGACCGTAATGATCATGACATACCCTGTGGCATAATTGTAAAACCACCCGTTGCTCAATCCGCCATAGACGCCGTCGCCGTATACCAGATCATACAGATACCAGACCGCAGCCGCACATCCAACCGCTCCGATCCTGTACAGCCGTATGAGAGACTCCGACTGCGTTCTCTTCCACTCTTCATATTCATGTTCCGTCCTGCCCTCCCAATCCCGGTATTTATCTCCCAGATAATACTTCAAAAGAGCAGATATCCTAAGCCCGACACAGAGATTCCCTGCCAGTCCGAATTTAAAGACCGTCTCCGTAGAGTACGAATTCCGATAGGCAATCATAACCCCGAAAATAAATAAACCAAGCGCCGGCAGAACGAACCCGGCAATATGCATCCAATTCTTTTTAATGAAAATATAGATCTTTCTAACTGTATTTTTCCATCTTGTATCCAATTCCCCACACCACCTTCACATACCTTGGTTTCTTCGAATCGATCTCCACCTTCTCGCGGATGTGGCGGATATGTACCATTACCGTATTCTCCACCGCATAATCCGTCTGCTCGTTCCAGACCTTCTCATAGATCTGCTCCGCCGGGAAGATCTGTCCCGGATGCTCCATGAGAAGTTCAAGGATCTTATTGGCAGTAAGCCTTACTTCTTCTCCTTCCACCACCGCTAAACGCTGCTTCTTATCAAGCTCCAGTCCTCCGTTGACGATCCTGTCCTCATCTGCCTCCGCCTCAGGTCTCTCTCCTCCCCAGGCATGATACCGCCGCAGATGAGCCTTGATCCTCGCCGTCAGCTCCGCCGGGTTATAGGGCTTCTCCACATAGTCGTCTGCCCCCAGTACCAGCCCTGATACCTTATCGCTCTCCTCCGTCTTCGCCGACAAGATGATCACAGGTATCCTGCTCTTCTCCCGAAGCTTCATCAGCGCAGACAGTCCGTTGAGCCTTGGCATCATCACATCCAACAGGATCAGGTCGATCTTCTCCCTCTCCAGGGCTTCTAAAGCCTCCATGCCGTCATACGCCTTAATGATCCGATAGCCTTCGTATTTTAATAATTCGCTGATGGAGTATACGATCTCCTTATTATCATCCACGACCAGTATTGTCTCCGCATCCATGAGCATTCCTCCGTTCCCGTACATTTTCCGTAAGTTAACCTTTCAGACAAGCTGCCCTCTTAACTTACATGATTACTATAATATATCCGCCTTAAAAGAAACTCAATGGAAATCTTAAAAGTTTCTTAACACGGCTTGTTGGCAAAGCTGGGTCTATGCTATACTGAATCCATATATTAGTACGGTTTGCGTGCATGTCAGCCCCTGCTTTTGAAAACGGTCAGACAAGCAATATCTCACTGAGGTGGTAAAACTATGAAGATATTTAATACAAACGCTGTACGGGTATCCATTTCTGGTGTCTCGTATCTGCAAGTTGATGGATGAATATGTCTTTGACACAGAAAGGTTTCCTTCAAAAAAAGATGTGTGGACATATGAAGGCGTGTCGGAAGCTGTGAAGCTTCTGTTAAATGAAAAAAATACTTTCTTCGAATCATTGACTGGAAAGTTAGAAGACTATCCCGAATTGAAAAAGATTATTTACGCGATCCTGTTCCGCGGTGACAGCATAGGCTATAATCCTGATGACAGGGCCATTGATATTGCTTTCATGTTCGGTTTCATAAAGTCAAAGAATGAAATCATTACTGTTGCAAACCGAATTTTTGAAACCAAGCTGTATAATTATTTTCTCACTACGGATGAAGTGATCGGGGATTATATTTACCAATCGGCTAGGTAAAGATGAAAAATTCTATGAAGATGACGGCAGAAGATATTTTCTTCTGTATCTAAGGCCGATCATTAATGGAACAGGTAATTACTATATAGAATCGCAGACTCGCAATCGAGAGCGTACAGATGTGATCATCGATTACCTGGGAGAACAATTCATTGTCGAACTCAAACTCTGGAGGGGAGATGCCTACCATACACGATGCGAAAAACAATTGTTAAATTCTCTGGATCATTATCATTTGGATGTCAGATATATGCTAAGCTTTAACTTTATATTGGTGGAGGCTGTTGTATAGCCTCCACCTGATCCACATATCCTGTACCAGCGCAAGAGAAAACCACTAAAAGAACATATCCGGCATTGCAAAAGGGGTCTCCTGATCCGGGTCATTATATATAGCACAGGTTGCCTGCCATTCTTCCATTTTCTCTTTTATCACAGAGCATAAGTATTCATATTCATCCTTTCCGATCTTCCCGTGATCAAGCATACATCTGTAAAACTTCTTAATGCTCGCCGCCGTACTTTTTATTGAGGCCGGTGTTGACCACATACATTTTCGAATAAAAAAATCACCCAGAAACATATCCAACATCCCAACTCCATCTTCCATCGGCATGGCATCCTCACGAAGCATATACTCATTGATATAGAAATCTACATTTGATAAATGACGGTTAATTGTTTTGTCAGCTAAGCCTTTATCCATCATATCCTTCTCAAACAATTCTAGTAATTCTTCGTTGGTCTCCCTGATTTCCTGACATTCTTTCTCATATACTTCATATTCATCCAATTGTCTACCCCTCCTTTTAGACTTACTATAACAAAAAATAACGATTTGGACAATGGAATTGAGCGAATTCTCTGCATAAAAAAACACCACCCGTTTCTGAGTGGTGTCAGTATTCAAAACCTTTTACGATGTCCCCTTATACACTATATTGCCCCTAATAATACCGTTTCTATACGGATACAGCGCTTTATTCCCCTGACGCAAATCTCTCATAGTACTGCTTAGCCTTCTCTTCCGTAAGATTAAAATATTTCTGTAGCTTTACAAGAATTCTTTCTTTGGAAATCTCATTCTCCAAATTATCCAATATTAACGCCTGTATTCCTCTTCCTGTTAATTCGTTTGTTAATTCCTCTGTTATTTCTTTCGTTAATTCCTTCGTTATTTCCTCCGTTAATTCTTCCCTCATTCCTTCATACTTAATCTGCTCTATCGTACTCACATGAATTACCTCCTTGCGCAAAGCATCATTATCAGAGAAATCTATATACTCTGATACCGTACTCATAAAGTTATCCTTATGCGGATACATGATTGTATTCAGGAAGCGTAAAAGCTCGTATCCTTCGTCTTCCTTATCCCCATTATACACCGTATTGCCCAATTTGATAACTACCAATGTCATCAAATCATAATTTTCTCTGGAAACCGTATTGGGCGCAGTATTTTTGGTATTGACCATCTCATAGACAGATATGCTGTACTGATCTTCCTTGGGAATCTCATCCCGGCAGATCCAGATACTATAACATTTGGCCAGACGATTATAGTCTGTCACGTTCAGCGCAAGGGATAACTGAGAAGATAAGCGCCGCGCAAGGTAATACATGCCTCTCTTTTCAATCGGATACCCCGGATTGTATATTTTCTGCGGTTCTACGTCTATATGTAAATTAATCTGTATATCTTCTGTGGAAATCTGTGGATTTCTGGCTCGAAATGCCAGATCAAAAAGAGATGTCTTTTCATTCAGATTGTGATACTCTGTTGCATCACTTCGGATCTTCGTATTCGTTCTTCCCGGCGAAACCTCCATGGTACTGGTTATCG
>CANDQP010000053.1 GCA_947388185.1 uncultured Dorea sp.
ATATGGTATTCCGGAGTTCCGTCTTCCGAAGCATAAGGTTGTGAAGAAGGAGATCGAGAAGGTTAAGGAATTAGGCGTGAAGTTTGAGACGAACGTTGTGATCGGCAAGTCTACGACGATTGACCAGTTGATGGAAGAGGAAGAGTTCGAGGCTGTATTTATCGGTTCCGGCGCGGGTCTTCCGATGTTCATGGGTATCCCGGGAGAGACGGCCAACGGTGTATTCTCTGCCAATGAGTACCTGACGAGAAGCAATCTTATGAAGGCATTTGACGATTCTTATGATACTCCGATCGTGGCAGGCAAGAAGGTTGCCGTAGTCGGCGGCGGCAATGTAGCTATGGATGCTGCAAGAACTGCGCTTCGTCTCGGCGCGGAGGTACATATCGTATACCGCCGCAGTGAGGCAGAGCTTCCTGCCAGAGTAGAAGAGGTGCATCATGCGAAGGAAGAGGGCGTTATCTTCGACCTGCTGACCAATCCGAAGGAGATCCTTGTGGACGACAACGGATGGGTTAAGGGCATGAAAGTGATCAAGATGGAGCTTGGAGAGCCGGATGCTTCCGGAAGAAGACGTCCGGTAGAGATCGAGGGATCTGAGTACGAGATCGAGCTTGACACGGTGATCATGTCTCTCGGAACTTCTCCGAATCCGTTGATCGCGTCTACGACTAAGGGGCTTGAGACGAACAGGAGAAAATGTATCGTTGCAGAGGAGGAGAACGGACAGACTTCCAAGGCTGCAGTTTTCGCAGGCGGAGACGCCGTGACAGGCGCAGCGACGGTTATCCTGGCTATGGGTGCAGGCAAGGCCGGCGCGAAGGGGATACATGAATTACTGAGCAAATAATATTATAATTTGGGACGTAGTAAAACTGATGTTTACTACGTCCCAAATTGCGTTTTGTGGTGTATAATATTAATTCTTATTCTCCCACCAGCACAACAATGCTTCGTGCATGAATCATGATCTGCTCCCCGTTCAGCGGGCGCATTTCCTGATGCTCTTCCCAGGTATCCACAGCGATCTGCCAGCACATGGAGGCCGGAAGTTTGGGCAGAGTCACATGTACGTCTTCCCAGTAAGCATTGGAGGCAACATAGATGGCCTGCGGGCCGGAGCTCTGTTCCTGACCGGAGAACATAACGCCCACGTACCTGTCGTAGTCGGCGAATTTGCCGCACCATGGAGTTGTGCCATGGAAGCTCACATCCGGAAAACCGCAGGTACCGTTGCTTATGTTGGTGCGCAGTATACGGTAGGATTTGCGGAAATGGATCATATATTTGAAGAATTCGAACATGTCCCGATTCTTCTCAAGCAGGCTCCAATCCAGCCAGGAAGTAATATTATCCTGGCAGTATGCATTGTTATTGCCGAACTGGGTGTTGCAGAATTCATCTCCGGCGAGGAACATAGGGATACCCCGGCTGCACATAAGGAGTGCGAATGCATTGCGCATCATCCGCCTTCTGAGGGACAGGACATCCGGATTGTCGGTATCGCCTTCAATTCCGCAGTTCCAGCTGTTGTTGTCGTTGGCGCCGTCAGTATTATTCCAGCCGTTCTTCTCATTGTGTTTCGTGTTGTATGAGAACAGGTCATTCAGAGTAAAACCGTCATGGCAGGTGATAAAGTTGACAGAAGCATTCGTCCGGGTGCTCGGCTCATAGATATCACGGGAACCTCCGATCCGAAGGGCTGCCGCCTGAGCCATGCCTTCATCGCCTTTCAGGTATCTGCGCATATCATCACGGTATCTTCCGTTCCATTCTGCCCAGCGGTTCCAGGACGGGAAGGAGCCGACCTGGTAGAGGCCGTCGGCGTCCCATGCTTCGGCGATCAGCTTCACGTCTCCTAAGATCGGGTCGAAGGCAAGAGCCTGCAGAAGAGGCGGTTTGTTCATGGGAGAACCGTCTTCATTGCGCCCAAGGATAGAGGCAAGGTCGAATCGGAAGCCGTTGACGCGGTAAGTGTTGACCCAGTAGCGCAGGCAGTCCAGGATCATCTGGCGCACGATAGGATGGTTGCAGTTCAGGGAATTGCCGCAGCCGCTGAAATTATAATAATAGCCTTCCGGTGTCAGCAGATAATAGATATTGTTGTCAAATCCCTTGAAGGAGAAGAACGGTCCCTGCTCGTTGCCTTCTGCCGTGTGATTCAATACCACATCCAGATAGACCTCGATCCCGTGCTGGTTGAAGACCTGGATCAGGTGCTTTAATTCGTTGCCTTCTCTGTTATATTCTTTGCCCGCGGAATAGCTGGTGTTGGGGGCAAAGAAGCTTACCGTATTGTAGCCCCAGTAATTATAGAGCTTCTCGCCGTCAACTTCCCGGTAATCCTGCATCTCGTCGAACTCGAAGATCGGCATCAGTTCCACAACATTGACACCCAGCTCCAGAAGATGAGGAAGCTTCTCCAGGAGCCCGGCGAAGGTTCCGGGATGCTCTACGCCGGAGGAACCGTGCTTGGTGAATCCTCTTACATGTACTTCATAGATGATAAGATCCTCTGTGTTAAGCCGCGGCATCTGCATATTACCCCAGTCGAAATCATCCTTCACGACGCGGGCTTTATAGTGCTGTCCCCGGGGAGAGGTATCGCCCCACTGGCTCTGACCTGTGACAGCTCTGGCATAAGGATCCAGAAGGTATTTATTCTTATTGAATATCAGGCCTTTCTTGGGGTCGTAGGGGCCGTCTACCCGGTAGGCATACTCGAAATCTTCGATGTTCAGCTTGAACACGATCATAGAGTATACATTACCGATCCGGTAGTGGTCAGGGAATGGCAGAACGGCAAAGGGTTTCTCCTCGGTCCGGTGAAACAGAAGCAGTTCAATAGAAGTAGCCCCGTGAGAATATACGGTAAAATTAACACCTCCAGGAATCGCCGTAGCGCCGTTGATCTCATAGAATCCGGGCCGTACTTCAAATCCGCTGATGATATCCAGCGGGACCATATGTATGGTACGGGGAAGATTCAGTTTATCGATCATGCTTTCCGCTTTCGTCTGAGGTGTGGTCTGCGTTGTTGCCAATGGTTCCTTATTGTTCATCTTTTACCTCCTGAATAGACATTTCCGAGAATTATGCTTCTAAAATGTCAATATATTATATATATCGGCATTTTCCTCCCTCTTGACAAGGGTATGTAGGACAATCCTTATTATTCATAGGACCGTGCACCCTGCTGTGCGGCATCCAAGTCGGCAAAGCAGTGCTTGCGGGCACCGCGTCAGATTGACAAGGAATCCCGGATGCAGTACACTGATAAAGGAAACCGTCTAAGGAAGAGGTGAAAGGATTATGAAGAAGAGAATGTCAGTATTGGCCGGTCTGCTTATGCTCATCCTGGCAGTATCTTCTGTGACCGGCTGCGGCGGGCAGGAAGAGAAAGACCAGGAAACTCAGATCACTGCCGAAGAGACCGGGCAGGAGAAGGAAGAAGCGGAGAATTCGGAAGAGAAGGAAGAAGGGCCGGAAGCGGAACCGGAAGAGAAGGAAGAAGCGGCGAAGGGAATGGCCGCCCCGTCGATTACCGGCGCCCTCCATGTGGAAGGTACCAGGCTGATGGGAGAGAATCAGGAACCAGTACAGCTTCGGGGGATCAGCACGCATGGTATGGCGTGGTTCCCGGACTATATCAATGACGCGTGTTTTAAAGAGATTCATGAGAATTGGAAGGCGAATGTGGTCCGGCTTGCCATGTATACGGCAGAGTACGGGGGATACTGCACGGACGGGGATAAGGAGTATCTGAAAGGCCTGATCCGAAGCGGCGTGAAATATGCGGCTGACCAGGATATGTATGTGATCGTTGACTGGCACATCTTGTCAGATTCCAATCCCAATATGCATGTGAACGAGGCGAAGGAGTTCTTTGGGGAGATGTCTTCGGAATTCGCGGATGCGGACCACATCTTATATGAGATCTGCAATGAGCCGAACGGCAGTACAAGCTGGGGCGAGATCAAAGCATACGCACAGGAAGTGATCCCTGTGATCCGTGCAAATGACGCGGACGCGGTCATCATAGTAGGAACGCCCAACTGGTCCCAGTTCGTAGACCAGGCGGCAGCTGATCCCATTGCCGGGTATGACAATATCATGTACACGCTTCATTTCTATGCGGCGACTCATAAGGAGGATCTGCGGGATAAGATGGCGGCGGCGATCGACGGCGGCCTGCCGGTGTTCGTGACGGAATACGGCATCTGTGATGCCAGCGGGAACGGCGCGGTCGATGAGGCCCAGGCTGACCAGTGGGTGGAACTGATGGATCAATACGGTGTGAGTTATGTGGCATGGAATCTGTCCAACAAGGATGAATCTTCCTCGATCCTTCAAAGCACCTGCAGCAAGACCAGCGGATTTACAGAGGAAGACCTAAGCGCCTGCGGACGGTGGCTTACTCTTAAGCTGGAGGCGGGATATCAGCGGGATAAGAATGGATCATAGGAAGAGGGAGGACAAGGCCATGTTGACCATAGGAACACATATGTCGATCGCGAAGGGGATTGCGAAGACGGCGGAGAACGTGGTATGGATGGAAGCGAATACCATGCAGATCTTCAGCCGGAACCCCAGAGGATCGAATTATAAGGTGTATACGGAGAAGGACGAGGCAAGGTTCCAGCAGATCCGAAGAGAGCATGGGTTTGGGGCGCTGCTTGCCCATGCGCCGTATACCATGAATCTTGCCAGCGCCGAAGACCGGGTATATGAATTCGCGGGTACAGTGATCCGGGAGGATGTGGCGAGGATGGATGCGCTTGGGATCGAATATCTGGTGTTCCATCCGGGAAGCCATACCGGGATCGGAATCGAGCAGGGGATCAGCAATATCATCCGCGGGCTTGACCAGGCCATTACGGGAGATGAGCAGATCACGGTTCTTCTTGAGACGATGTCGGGGAAGGGGACAGAGATCGGCGCCAGGTTCGAGCACCTGAGATCGATCCGTGACGGTGCTGCGCATCCCGAGAGGATCGGGATCTGCCTGGATACCTGCCATGTGTTTGCGGCGGGGTATGATATCGTGAACGATCTGGACGGTGTGCTGGAGGAATTCGACCGTGTGTTAGGCCTCAGCCTTCTGAAAGCGGTGCATCTCAATGACAGTATGATGCCGTTTGATTCTCATAAGGACAGGCATGCGGCAGTCGGAGAGGGGCAGATCGGTATGGAAGCGCTGCTTGGGGTGATGCGGCATCCGGTACTTAGAGATCTGCCGTTCTATCTGGAGACTCCCCTGGATGATCAGGGACACAAGGAGGAGATTCGTATGCTGCGGGAGAGATTATCATGCAGTTAGAAGTGATTGCCCGCATCCGTACGGATTTCCCGGCGAAGTTCGGGATTCCGAGGCAGAGCGGGCTTGCGGATACGAAGGCGGAGATCGTATTCGAGCATAAGTATGGAAGCCCGGATGCGCTGAAGGGCATAGAAGAGTATTCGCACCTCTGGCTGATCTGGGGATTCTCGGAGGTGGCGGGAAGGAAGTGGAGTCCGACTGTAAGGCCGCCAAGGCTTGGAGGGAACAAGCGGGTAGGAGTATTCGCGAGCCGTTCGCCTTTCCGCCCGAATCCGGTGGGATTGTCCTGTGTGGCGTTGGAGAGGATCGAGAAGAGAGAGGGCAAAGGAATGATCCTGCATGTGCGGGGAGCGGATCTGATGGACGGGACGCCCATCTATGATATTAAGCCTTATCTTCCCTATGTTGACTGCCATCCGGATGCGAGGGGCGGATTCGCCGAACAGAAGAAGGAGTACAGGCTCAAGGTGGAGATCCCTGAGGAGTGGATGGACAAGGTTCCTGCAGAACACAGGGAGATTCTGATACAGGTGCTGTCGCAGGATCCTAGACCTTCGTACCAGGAGGATCCTGACCGGATCTACGGGATGGCATATGCCGGGATGGAAGTACGGTTTCGGGTTATAGAGAATAGATTGAAGGTATGTGAGATACACTAAGATGGCAGTATTTGATATTGCCATCTTAAATTTTCACTTGCAATATACCCGAATGGGGTATATAATGTATTTGGAAATGAGGTGAAGGCGTATGGAAGAGAATCGAGAGTGCTGTCACAAGACGAAGGAACGTTCCGAGAAGGAATACAGGGACCTGACCAATCGGCTGAGCCGGATCGAGGGACAGGTCCGCGGGATCAAGAAGATGGTCGAGAACGACGCATACTGTCCGGATATCCTGATTCAGGTATCTGCAGTGAACGCGGCGCTTAACAGTTTCAATAAGGTTCTGCTTGCCAGCCATATCCGGACCTGCGTATCGGAGGATATCCGGGCAGGGAAGGATGAGACGGTGGATGAGTTGGTGGCGACGCTGCAGAAGTTGATGAGATGATACCTGGGTATGGTATAATTTGGGCTTTAGGAGGTGTAAGGAATGGAGCAATATACGGTTACAGGCATGAGCTGTGCGGCGTGCAGCGCACGTGTGGAGAAAGCGGTCGCGAAGATAGACGGAGTTACGTCCTGTTCGGTCAGCCTTCTGACGAATTCCATGGGTGTGGAGGGAAGCGCTTCTGCCGCGAAGATCATTGAAGCGGTGGAGGCGGCAGGGTACGGCGCCGCACAGAAGACGGCGTCCGGCAGCGAGAAGGCAGCGGCAGGAGCAGCGCCGGAGGAAGACCTGTTAAAGGATAAGGAGACGCCGATTCTAAAACAGAGACTCATCGCTTCCCTGTGCTTTCTGATACCGCTTATGTATTTTTCTATGGGACATATGATGTGGAATTGGCCGGCGCCTGGATTCCTTGAGGGGAATCATGTGGCGATGGGGCTGATCCAACTGTTATTAACGACGGCGGTCATGATCGTTAACCAGAAGTTCTTCGTAAGCGGGTTTAAGAGTCTGTTACACCGTGCGCCGAATATGGATACGCTGGTGGCGCTTGGGGCAGGAGCTTCCTATGTGTACAGCACATATGCCCTGTTTGCGATGACGGATGCGCAGATGCATATGGATATGGCGGGAGTGATGTCCTACATGCATGAGTTTTATTTCGAGTCCGCTGCTATGATCCTTGCGCTGATCACGGTGGGCAAGATGCTGGAGGCCCGCTCTAAGGGGCGGACGACAGATGCGCTCAAGAGCCTGATGAAGCTGGCGCCCAAGACAGCGGTGGTTGTCAGGGATGGAGCAGAGCAGGAGATTCCGATCCAGCAGGTGAAGAAGGGTGATGTGTTCGTGGTAAGGCCGGGGGAGAATATTCCGGTGGACGGCGTAGTGCTGGCGGGCAGCAGCGCGGTCAATGAATCTGCCCTTACCGGTGAGAGCATTCCGGTTGATAAGGAAGAGGGAAGCATGGTATCGGCGGCCACGCTGAACCAGTCAGGGTATCTCAGGTGTGAAGCCACCAGAGTCGGGGAGGATACGACATAGTCGCAGATCATCCAGATGGTCAGCGACGCGGCCGCCACGAAAGCGCCGATCGCGAAGATCGCAGACCGTGTGTCCGGCGTGTTCGTGCCGGCAGTCATTGCCATTGCGGCAGCCACGATCATCATATGGCTGCTTGCCGGCGAGAGTGTGGGATTCGCGCTGGCAAGAGGAATCTCTGTACTGGTAATAAGCTGCCCCTGCGCGCTGGGGCTTGCAACGCCGGTTGCCATCATGGTAGGTAACGGGATGGGAGCCAGGAACGGGATCATGTTCAAGACTGCGGTCTCCCTGGAGGAGACGGGAAAGATGCAGATTGTTGCCCTGGATAAGACGGGGACGATCACAAGCGGAGAGCCAAGGGTTACGGATATCCTGCCGGAAGACGATGTGACAGAAGAAGAACTGCTCCGGATGGCCTATGCCCTGGAGCGAAGGAGTGAGCATCCGCTGGCACGGGCAATTCTTACGCTGGCAGAAGAGAAGGGGATAGGCCGATCCGGCGCACAAGACGGTGAAGGGGATCTGGAGGTGACGGATTTTCAGGCTGTGCCTGGTAACGGGCTCTTCGGGAACCTGGGCGCTGTGCGTCTGACCGGAGGGAACCTTGCATTTATCAGTGAGAACGCGGCAGTATCCGATCAGACGAAGCAGATGGCTACAAGACTGTCAGAGGAAGGCAAGACCCCGCTGTTCTTTGGGAGAGACGGCAAGCTGATCGGTGTGATCGCCGTGGCTGACACCATCAAGGACGACAGCCCCAAGGCGGTGAAAGAGCTGCAGAACATGGGGATCCATGTAGTGATGCTGACCGGAGACAACGAGCGCACGGCCAGGGCGATCGGACGGCAGGCAGGCGTTGATGAGGTGATTGCCGGAGTCCTGCCGGACGGGAAGGAGCAGGTGATCCGTGATCTTAAGAAGAAGGGCAGGACAGCGATGGTAGGAGACGGCATCAATGACGCGCCGGCGCTTACGAGAGCGGATATCGGTATTGCCATCGGCGCCGGGACGGATATTGCCATTGACGCGGCGGACGTGGTGCTGATGAAGAGCCGTCTAAGCGACGTTCCGGCGGCGATCCGGTTAAGCCGTGCAACGCTTCGCAATATCCATGAGAATCTGTTCTGGGCATTCTTCTATAATGTGATCGGAATCCCGCTTGCGGCGGGGCTGTGGTATCCAGCATTCGGCTGGAAGTTAAACCCCATGTTCGGGGCGGCGGCCATGAGCCTGTCAAGCTTCTGCGTGGTGACGAATGCGTTGAGGCTTAACTGGTTCCGGATGCATGATGCGTCGCGTGACAGGATGCAGAAGAAGATTCAAATTCAGAAGGAGGAAACAAAGATGACAAAGACAATGAAGATCGAAGGAATGATGTGCGGACACTGTGAGGCGAGGGTGAAGAAATGCCTGGAGGCGCTGGCCCAGGTTGATGAGGCGGCAGTGAGCCACGAGGCAGGTACGGCGGTGGTGACGCTGAATACGGAGCTTGCGGATGATATTCTTAAGAAGACGGTAGAAGACCAGGATTATAAGGTGCTTGGGATCGAATAAGAGACGGAAGGATGAAGCGATGGAATTTATCACGGCAGCGGCAGAGCATATAGACAGAATGTGTGAGATCACGGACCAGGCCAAGGCCCAGCTTCGGGCGCTTGGACTTGACCAGTGGCAGAAGGGATATCCGGGCCGGGAGGTATGGCTTCAGGATATCCGGGAAGGATGCGCTTATCTTGCGGCGGAGAATGGCGAGATTCTGGGTGCGTTTGCATTCCAGGCCACGCCGGATCCGTCCTATGGAGTGATCGACGGCAAGTGGCTGACGGACGGAGCTTATGCTTCCATGCACCGGGTCTGTGTGGCTGACGGATGCAAGGGGAGGGGCGTAGCCGGAAGGATGTTCGCATATGGCTTCGGGCTAGCGAAGGAAGCGGGATTTTCTTCTGTCAGGATCGATACGCACCCGGGAAACCGCCCTATGCAAAGAGCGCTTGAGAAGGCGGGATTTCAGGTCTGCGGCAGGATAAGGCTTTCGGGAGGCTGCGAGGACGGAGACCCCCGCATTGGATATGAGAAGGTGTTATAGAATATTATTGCCGGGCGGTATATCGGCCCGGTTTTTTTGTGCAGTTTTTAGCCAGATTGAACTTGATGATCTTCCAACCTTTGGTATATAATGAAAGCGTCAAAAGAAGGGAGGATATTATGGCACTTAGTGATTACACGAAAGCATATAAGCTTGGAAAAAAGAATTACCAGTACCGGATGCTGCACGGAGAACTTCCTACGCTGGAGGTATTAGATGATATTATTCCGACGAAGGGAACATTTTCCGAAGTGCCGCTGGGACTGGTCCAGATTCCGATCGACCAGATCGTGGGAACCAAGACCGGCGGAAGGAGCAATGCGTTTGCGGCGAACTTCATGCCGATATTGAGAGAGACTTCGGAGTTTGCGAGAAAATGGGCGCAGCTTAGCACAAGCCACGAGAAAGAGGGGATCCGTGAGCCGATCAAAGCATTCGAATATATGAACAGATTCTACGTGCAGGAGGGGAATAAACGCGTCAGCGTGATGAAATACTATGGAGTAGTATCTGTCCCCGGGGAAGTGACCAGAATCATTCCCAACAGGACCAACGATAAGGAGAACAAGATCTACTATGAGTTCCTGGATTTCTATGAGCTGACGAAGATCAATTATATCTGGTTCTCCGAGGAAGGGAACTTTAAGAAGCTTCTGGAGGCGGTCGGCAAGGGGCCGGATGAGGTCTGGAACGATGACGAGCGGCTGGAATTCAGCTCTATTTACCGGAGATTCATGGCGGAATATAATGCCGAGGATAAGGGGAAATTATCGGTTACGGTGGGAGACGCGTTCCTTGCGTTTATCAAACTGTATGGTTATAAAGAGATCGACCAGATGACTACGAAGGAGTTAAAGGAACTGGTCGAGAAGTCTTGGGAGGAATTCTCGCTTCTTGAGGAGGATGAGGATGTAGAGCTTAAGATGGATCCCAATACGGAGAAGAAGCCGCTGATCAATATGCTGCTCCCGTTTGGCATCTCGAGCCTGAAGGTTGCGTTTATCTATGAGAAGACGCCGGGTTCGTCGGCGTGGACCTATGCCCATGAGCTGGGGAGGCTTCATCTGGATCAGACCTTCCCGGAGGAAGTCAGCACAGTGTTCTATGATAATGTCACGCTTGATACCATAGATGAACGGATAGAGGAAGCCATCGCGGATGGATGCGATATCATATTCACGACGACACCGTCATTTGTGCAGGCCAGTGTGAAGGCGGCCATTGCCAACCCGAATGTCCGGATACTGAATTGTTCGGTCAATACTTCTCACAGGTATATTCGGACGTATTATGCGCGCATGCATGAGGCGAAGTTTTTGATGGGAGCGATCGCGGGAGCGATGTCGGAGCATAACCGTCTGGCGTACATTGCGGATTATCCGATCTACGGTTCGATTGCCAATATCAATGCATTTGCGCTGGGAGCCAAGATGATCAACCCGCGGGCGGAGGTATATCTGGAGTGGACGGCCAAGAAGGATATCGACGTGATGGAGAGTGTCCTTGAGAAACAGGTAGACTGTATCTCCGGTAAAGATATGGTGATCCCGGAGGAGGCGTCGAGATTCTTCGGCATCTATCATCTGGAAGGAGACACTGCGAGGAATCTTGCCATGCCGCTGTGGCACTGGGGTAAGTTCTACGAGCAGATGATCCGCACCATCATGGACGGTACATGGAAGTATGACGATGACCCGTCTTCTAAGAAGGCAATCAATTACTGGTGGGGAATGTCGGCCGGGGTAGTCGATGTCGTATGTTCCAAGAACAATCTTCCGATCGGAACCAAGAGACTGGTGGATTTCCTGAAAGAGACGATCAGCACCGGCAAGTTCAATCCATTCTCCGGGATTCTTTATTCCCAGGGGGGAATCGTGCAGGATGACCCGGCTAAGAGCCTGACGCCGGAGGAGATCGTAACGATGGATTGGCTGGCTGAGAATATCATCGGAAGCATTCCTAAGGAAGAAGAGTTAAAAGAACAGTCCAAGCCTGTTGTATCGCAGCAGGGAATCGAGAACAAGAAGGGTTAGTATGAATCTATGAAGATACTTGCGATTGCGGACGAAGAATCTGCTTATCTGTGGGATTATTTTGAGAAGAGTAAGCTTGCGGGAATTGATCTGATCATTTCCTGCGGCGATCTGGATCCAAGATATCTTTCGTTCCTGGCAACATTTACCTCCGTGCCCATCCTGTATGTGCACGGCAACCATGATGAGAAATACAGGCAGATACCCCCGGACGGGTGTATCTGCATTGACGATAAGATCTATGTGCATCAGGGGGTGAGGATCCTGGGGCTCGGCGGTTCCATGCGCTACAGGCCCGGTGAGTTCCAGTATACGGAACGGCAGATGAAGGGCAGGATCCGGAAGCTGTGGTTTCAGTTATTTCGGCATAGGGGATTCGATATCCTGGTGACTCATGCCCCGGCATATCAGCTCAACGACGGACTTGATCTGCCGCATCAGGGATTCCAGGCATTCAGAGAGCTTCTTGACAAATATAAGCCCAAATACTTCCTCCACGGACATGTGCACATGTCCTATGGGAGGAAGCATAAGAGGTATGATACCTATCAGGAGACTCAGGTGATCAATGCTTTTGAACGATGCGAGATCGACTATGAATGATCTGAAAGGAGTGAATAGAGTTCCTGAACCGTCCTGCCGCAGCAGGGATGATGCTTGTAGGGAGCGATCTCCAGAAGAGGTCTCAGCACGAAGTCCCGGTTCTGCATATCTACATGGGGAATACATAGGTCCTCATCCTCTATGATCAGGTCGTCATAGAAGATAATATCCAGATCCAGGGTTCTTGGTCCCCAGCGGAGGATGCGTTCCCGCCCGGCTTCCTGCTCGATCGCATGGAGTATGTTAAGAAGCTCCCGGGGAGTTAAGAGTGTGCGCAGCATCAGGCATCCGTTGAGGAACTCGTCCTGGTCGGTTACTCCGTAGGGTTCCGTGACCAGGAAGGAGGAGACCCTGGTTACCATGCAGCCTGGGGTGCGGCCAAGGGAGCTGATGGCCTGGTTCAGGTATTGTTCCTTGTCACCCATGTTAGAGCCGAATGCGATATAGGCGGTGTGCCATCCGCGTTCGATTTCCACGGAGACGGTCTCCAGGGGGAGACCAATGGGCGCCCAGGGCTTCTTGATCTTAAGCCTGATCTTCTCAAGGCCGGGCGTCTCAAGGAGAAGAGTCTCTGCAAGGCTTTCTGCCGCCCGCTCCAGGAGCTTATAGGTGTGTTCGGTCAGGAATTGTTCGATTCGCCGGCTGATCTCTCCGTAATGGATGGAGGCGGTCAGGTCGTCCGTCTTACCGGCCTTGCGGGTGTCGGTGTAGAGTGTTGCCGTGACGATGAACTTCTGCCCCAGAACATTCTCTTCCGGGAATACGCCGTGGCGGGCGAACACTTCAAGATTCTTAATCTTAATCTTATCCATGATATTCTCCTTATATATTCTTTTCATCTGCGTGAATGATCGCTTCCGTCATCTGTATCGCCCTGCGGTTCGCCTTCACATCATGAACCCGGACGAAGGAGCATCCATGCATCATTCCATAGACGGTGGTCGCAAGAGTCCCTTCTTCCCGTTGGCCGGAAGGAAGGTCAAGAGTCAGTCCGATTACAGATTTGCGGGAGGTCCCAAGCAGGATAGGATAGTTAAGCTCCTGCATCCGGCCGACTTCACGGATGATCGCAAGATTCATCTCGTAAGTCTTCCCAAATCCGACTCCGGGATCTAAGATAATCTTGTCATCTGCGATAGACGCTTCCCTGGCGATCCGGACGCATTCCCTCATATCTTCCATGAAATCTGTGAGGAAGTCCTTATATACCGCTTCCTTCCGGTTATGCATCAGGCAGCAGGCGGCGCCGTATTCGGCGATGAGAGGAGCCATGCGGGCATCGTATTTCAGTCCCCAGATATCGTTGACAAGGTCGGCCCCGGCCTGAAGCGCGGCCTTGGCAACGGAGCTTTTGTAAGTGTCGATAGAGATCGGAGTGCCGAATTCTTTCTTGAGCCGTTCGATGACAGGGGCGGTCCGTTCGATCTCTTCCTGACAGGTGATCTGTGTGTGGCCGGGACGCGTGGATTCTCCGCCGATATCCAGGATGTCCGCACCGTCTCTTATCATCTCTTCGGCGTGCTGCAGGGCGGCGTCAAGCTGCTGGTATCTGCCCCCGTCAGAGAAGGAATCCGGCGTTACGTTCAGGATTCCCATAATATAAGTATGTCTCTTTGTGTCAAATGCTTTGTTCCCAATGATCATAATTGAATCTCCATATTCTTCTTGTCGTTACTCCAGTTGCATTGTGATTCGGCAGGACAGGCGAAGCATGCCCGGGACATCTTATCACTCTTATATAGAAGAGCCTCCAGCGGTTCCGCGTCGCGGCGAAGCCTGCGGTGTCCCCGGATCGCCGTGAGGATCTGCTGCTGTTCTTCGGATGTAAATGCAAGCTTGGCGGGCATATCTGCAAGAATCTGTTCTGCAAGATCTGCGCTTGCGGTCTCGTGGGGGATTCCCTCTTCATATTGACGGCCCTTGCCTATATCGTGAAGGAACGCCGCCGCATAGATCAGATCTCGGCCAATGGCCAATCCTTCTTCAAGATCCAGGATGTAGGCGATCCTGGCCACATCTAAGAGATGGCCGGTCTGATGGCAGCAGAAGACGCGGGCCTCTTCCAGTTCCAGAAGCCGCCGGTAAGCTGCCGAATAGAGAGGATGCCGCCGGATGAAGGAAAGTCTCTCAGACGTCATAGAAGTGGAAGTGGCCGGCGGCATCATAAGCATCCCCGGCCAATCATCCGGAAGAACCGTTCTTCCCACGCTGGTTCTGTCTCGAAGATGCCCCGCCGCGCGACGGTTACAGTCTGGCTTCCAGGTTTCTTGATCCCGCGCATGGTCATGCACATGTGCTCGGCTTCGATCATGACCAGCGCGCCTTTAGGCTGCATGTGTTCCATCAGCGCGTCGGCGATCTGTCCGGTCAATTGTTCCTGAAGCTGCAGCCTTCTGGCGAATACTTCTACCGTCCGGGCAAGCTTGCTTAAGCCTACGACCTTTCCGTCCGGGATATAGGCAATATGGACTTTTCCATAGAAGGGAAGCATATGATGTTCACAGGTGGAATAGAAGGTGATATCTCTCTCGATCACCATCTCACTGTGATCTACGCGGAAGGTACGGCTTAGATGCAGACCGGCGTCTTGTTCCGTCCCTCCGTAGAGTTCCTCATACATCCGGGCGATGCGGTCCGGGGTATCCAGAAGCCCCTCCCGGGAAATGTCTTCCCCGATTCCTTCTAATATTAAGCGTATGCCTTGTTTTATTTTATCTTGATCAATCATAGCTATCTACCCTTAATTTTATATTTCGTTGATATACTGCGTTCTGATATCTTCATGTATTTCCATTACTTGGCCTAAGTAAGACAGAGAACCGAAAGCAAGGACAATATCCGTCTCGTTCGCTTCCGCAAGGGCATGCTTCACTGCCGCTTCGATGCTCACTTCGGCTTTGACGCTAATTCCTTTTCCTGCCGGAAATGGGTCTTCTGTCAGACAATATCGGCTCATAACCCCGGCCAGCTCTTCCGCCGGCAGTGTGCGCGCGGGATCTGGCAGAGAAACTGTATGCACGGATCTTGCCAGGGGCGCCATGATATCGGCGATCTTCTCATATTCTTTGTCCTTGAATACTCCCATGATATAGATAAACTGTCTGCCGGGGAAATAAGCCTCCAGAGATTCCCGAAGCTTCTTCGCGGCGGCTTCGTTATGTGCCCCGTCAATGAGAAAGAGGGGGGTCCGTGAGAGGCAGGTGAGCCGCCCGGGCCATACGGTCTTCAAAAGCCCCTGCCGGAGGGCGTCCGGGCTTACCGGATATCCAAGAGTCCCAAGCATCCGGAGGGCCTCAAGGGCGGTGATCACATTATCCAGCTGGTATCTTCCTGCCAGCGGACAGTACAGATTCTTCCAATCCTTGTATGAGATGGTCTGTCCGTCATAAGCTTCCTCGCTCAGTTCTGCGTCTCGCCTGTTTGCAGCAGCCAGCGGGCATTGGAACTGTTCGGCCTGTTTCTTAAGGATCTGTAACACTTCCGGTTCCTGGGGAGCGGTAATGACCGTGCAGCCCGGCTTGATGATCCCGGCTTTGACAGACGCGATCTTTTCTAATGTGCTGCCGAGGATTCCCAGATGATCCCGGCTTATTGGGGTGAACACGGCGAGCAGTGTCTGCTCTATAATATTCGTGGCGTCTTCTGCGCCTCCAAGGCCGCACTCTAAGACAACCAGGTCGCAGTTCATCTCCTTAAAATACAAAAAAGCTATTGCCGTCTCTGCTTCGAATACAGTCGGGCTTGCTTCACCGGCTGCTTCCATACGGGCAATAGCGTTCTGAACCATACTGGTCAGTCTGGCAAATGCATCCTCAGAGATCCACCTGCCGTCTACCTGAATCCGTTCCAGATAGGAAACCACTGTCGGCGAGATATACCGTCCGACTCTGTATCCCGCTTCGCTTAATATGGCAGAAGTGTATGCTAGTACAGAGCCTTTTCCGTTTGTTCCGGCTATATGTATGAACTTAAGGTCAGCTTCCGGATTCCCAAGTTCGCACAACAGTTTCCGAATCGCACCCAGACCAAGTACACTTCCGTATTTCGACACGCGGTCCAAATATACCCTTGCTTCTTTATAGGTCACGTTCTTTGTTTCCTTTCTATTATATTTGTCGGTGTTTATCATATCACTAAAACAGGGATAGGGCAAGAGGGAAAGACGCCGGCGAGTGTTCTTTTTTAGAGACAGATATAACATTGTGCACATAAGATAGAATTTTGTGGTAAGAAATTTATAGAAGATAGACAGAAATTTTAATGGGAATTATATATTAACAATGCTAATATATATCCATAGAGATATCCGGTACTTCATACCGGAATAAGAAAGAAGGAGGAAAAAAGATGAAGAGAAGAATGGCAAAGCTTATGGCGCTTTCAATGGCAGCAGCGATGACTGTATCACTGGCAGCATGCGGCGGGGGAGACAGCGGCAGCGGTGACGGCGGCAATGGCGGCAGTGGAGACGGCGGCAGCGCTTCCGGCGGGGACAAGGAGATCGTCTACTGGAATATCGGTACAGAGAGCCCGGATAAGGATGTTATTACAAAAGCAGTTGAGAAGTTCAATTCTGAGACAGAATCCGGCTACACGGTAACGAGTGTTCCGACCCAGAATGATACATACAAGGAGAAGCTGGTTGTTGCCATGAGCTCAGGCGAATGCCCGGATATGTATTCCTGCTGGTCAGGCGGACCGATGTATGAGTATATTGATTCAGGATTCGGCCAGCCGATCGACGATCTGTTCAATGCATCAGAGATCAAGGATAAGCTGATGGAGTCAGCGGTAAGCCAGGCGACATACAACGATCATGTATATGCGGTTCCTTATCAGAATATATCTATGTCCGGTATTTTCTACAACAAAGAGATGTTTGATAAATATTCACTGAAAGAGCCTGAGACGCTGGCAGACCTTGAAAATATCTGCAAGACCCTGAAAAAGAATGATATTACGCCGTTTGCGCTGGCTAACAGCTCCAAGTGGACCGGTTCTATGTATTATATGAATCTTGCGGCACGTTACGGCGGACTTGAGCCGTTCCAGAAAGCCGTTGCAGGCGAAGGCAAGTTCACGGATGACTGCTTCATCAAAGCCGGCGAGAAGGTTCAGGAATGGGTAGAAGCAGGGTATTTCCCGGATGGTGTGAATTCTCTCAGCGAGGACGACGGCCAGGCTAAACAGCTGATGTATCAGGAGACAGCGGGTATGCTGCTCTGCGGTTCCTGGTATACAGGTACATTCGCGACTGACAGTGCAGAATTCTATGAGAAGATCGGCTGGTTCCCATTCCCGGCAATCGAGGAATCCGACGCAGATCCGTCTATTATGATCGGTACGGTTGGTGACCAGTTCATCGTATTCAACTGTGAAGGCGAGAAGCTTGAGGCAGCTTTCGAGTGTGCAGAGACACATCTGGACGACGAAGTGATCGATTTTGAAGTAGAGAACGGAAAGATCCCGCCGGTTCAGGGTATCGAGTCTAAGCTTACTGATTCTATCACGAAGGAAGTTGTAGAGGCAGCGAACAACGCGTCTGAGATCCAGTTATGGTATGATCAATACCTGCCGCCGGCAGTAGCAACCGCACATCTGGACGGATTACAGGAAGTATTCGGCTTGACCAAGACTCCGCAGGAAGCACAGGAAGCTATGCAGAAGGCAATGGATGATTATCTTGCAAATAAAGCAGAGTAAGTAGGGCATAACTCATGTAAAAAGAGCTCTGACAACAGGGCTCTTTTTTTAAAACGTAATGGGGCATTCCCCGGAGTTTATGGGGTTGTTGTTGGGGGAACAGCGGCTTTTGGGGAGTCCGGTTCAATGAAAAAAAGGAGGGATTAGGAATGGGTGGAAAGGAGATTTCTCTGGAAAAATTAAGACAGAGGGATACGAGAAGAGTTGCGGCATTGTTTTTAGCGCCGGTAGCGATATTAATGGCAATCTATGTCATTTACCCCATTATTGACACTTTTGTAACCAGTACATATCAGTGGAACGGAATTTCAGCGGCAAAGAAATTCATCGGAATCGGTAACTGGAAGACGCTGATAGCGGATTCAAGCTTCTGGATCGCATTCCGCAACAACCTTGTGATCATGGTGCTGTCGATCTGTATTCAGATTCCGATCGGTCTTGCGCTGGCTACATTTCTTGACTTCGGCGGGAAGAAGCTTACCGTATTCAAGGTGATCTGGTTTATACCTCTTCTGATGTCGTCTGTGGCGATCGGTTTCTTGTTTACCTATGCGCTGGCGACGAACGGGGGATTGGTGAGTACGATCTCAGGATGGTTCGGCGGAGGCAATGTAGACCTGCTTGGTAACCCTAAGACGGCGCTTCTGACGGTTATTATGGTTATCTGCTGGCAGTTTACGCCGTTCTACATGGTATATTTTATGGCTGCATTTACGAACATTCCGTATGATGTCTTCGAGGCGGCAAGGATCGACGGGGCTACCAGGGGGCAGTATTTCTGGAAGATCGCGTTTCCGCTTCTGGTTCCGTCCATGAAGAGTGCGGCGATCCTGTCAATGGTTGGTTCTCTTAAGTATTTCGACCTGATCTACGTTATGACAGGAGGAGGTCCGGGTACATCAACAGAATTGATGGCTACTTACATGTATAAGCAGTCATTCAGTACATTTAACATGGGTTATGGTTCCGCGGTGGCCGGAGGGATGTTCATCCTGATATCTATGGTATCTCTGATCACCATGAAGCTTTTGAACGGAAAAGAGGAGGCATAGCAGTATGGATCAATATAAGAAGAATAAACAAAAAAGTATCATTTGCTGGGTGATTGCGTTTGCGCTGGCGATTTTTTACCTCATTGTTTCATTTATGCCATTCGTATTCATGGTGCTTAATTCCTTTAAGGAGAAGTTTGAGATGCTCACGAAGGGCGTATTCAATCTCCCGGATTCTCTGAACTTTACCAATTATACGGAAGTTCTGACAGGCGGCTTCTCCAAATATTTCCTGAACAGTGTGATCGTTCTGACGATTTCCCTGTTATTGCTGTTGTTTATCTCGGCCTGCGCGTCCTATCCGCTGGCGAGATTCAAGTTCAAACTGGCGAATCCGATCTATGCGGGGATCGTAGCCTGTATGTCCATTCCGGTACATATTACGCTGATCCCGGTATTCAAGATGTCCAGGGCGACAGGGCTCTATGACAGTATATGGGCGCTGATCGGACCATACATCGCATTCGCGGTTCCGATCTCGGTGTTTATCCTGACCAGCTTCATGAAGGAAATTCCAAGGGAGATCGAGGAATCCGCTGAGATCGACGGATGCGGGAAGATCCAGATGTTCTTCTCTATCATCCTTCCGCTTGCGAAGCCGGGGCTTGCAACACTTGCAATCTATAACGGTGTAAATATGTGGAATGAGTTTTCATTTGCTTATACATTGACACAGTCGTCAGAAAATCGTACACTACCATTAGCGATCTGGGAATTCCAGGGACAGTATTCTATGAATACGCCGATGATCATGGCGGTGCTGACACTGACGCTTCTGCCGATGATCGTCATGTTCATTGTATTCCAGGATAAGCTGGTAAAAGGTATGACGGCAGGTGCGGTTAAGGGATAAGAGAACAAAAAAGAGCATCATGTGCGGCATGGCGCTCTTTTTAACTATTATTATGAGGAAATTCTATGGAGAGATGGAAAGAGCGGATCGGCAGATGGAAGTTTGACAGGAAGATGCAGGCACTTGTCATCACATCTATTACTCTCACGACACTGATCGTTCTGATCGTGTCTACAGTGTCTTCCGTCACTTCGCTGAAGGCAAAATCAATAGAACTTCTGCAGGATAAGAATACTGCGCTGGCGGAGAACTATCAGAGTATGCTCGAAGAGTACAAGACCCTGAGTATCGCCCTGGTCATTGACCGATCCGTACAGAATTATCTGGAATGCGACAATAAGCAGACATTGAAGTATTCTATGGCGGCCTCAGAGGTGAACAACGTTCTCTCCAGCAGCCTGAATATGTCTTCGGAGATGAACTTTGTTGCCGTTATCAGCTACCAGATGGAGGATTACCTGTACAGGGGGAAACTGCCGCTGGCGGCTTCGGAGTTCTACCAGGTATATGAGAGAGATCTTAAGGGCTGCAAAAGCGGGCAGGACAGTACGCTGAAGATTGGATTTTCCAATGCGTATTTCAGAGGCAGCCAGTATACGGTAAATGTCTATTTTCCGGTCTACAGTGTGGAAAGGCTTATGGAAGAGAAGGGGCTTCTGTGTCTGAATTTTTCGAATCCGGTTCTGAACCAGATCGTTAATGAGGAGGAAACCGGACAGAGGACGGAGATCGTTGACACGGACGGGACGGTCGTAGCGGCGAGGGATACCGGGAAGATCGGCGGGGAAACAGACTATGAGGACAGCTTGACCGGGGAGAAGGGAACCTTCTATCAGAAGGGAAGGCTCTATATCTATCAGAAGGTGTCGGGGTGGAATTATTATATCATCAGCAGTATTGCTTCTATGGAATTATACCGTCCGAGTATCCGTACCATCGGTATCATGACGGGGATCCTGCTGATCCTGATCCTGGTCAGCTACATGATCGTCAAAAAGGTGATACAGAGGGTCTATCATCCTCTGGACCGGGTGGTGAAGAAGATGGACGATGTCGCGGCGGGTTCTCTGACTGCGAGGATCGACGCAGGACATATGGGAGAGGATTTCGCGAAGCTTGCCACCGGCTTCAATTCGATGATGGAGGAGATCCTTGTGCTGATGGAGCAGGTCAAGCAGGAGCAGCAT
This sequence comes from uncultured Dorea sp., assembly GCA_947388185.1. Lineage (GTDB taxonomy): Bacteria > Bacillota > Clostridia > Lachnospirales > Lachnospiraceae > Sporofaciens. Next base: position 20,932 of record CANDQP010000053.1, read on the forward strand.
CAGATGGAGCAGATACGTTTCAATTCGCTGCAGTCCCAGATACAGCCGCATTTCCTGTATAATACGCTGGACTGTATCCACTGGCAGGCAGTGGCGGATGGGAATCATGAGATCTCGACGCTGGTAAAAGCGCTTGCAAGGTACTATAGGATCTGTCTGAGCAGGGGGCACGATATCATTCCGTTGGAGATGGAGATCGAGCATGTGAGGAATTATCTGATCATTCAGAATATGAGGTACGACCATATCATAGGAAGCGATATCAGCATGAATGAAAGCTGCAAAGGAGCCATGATCCCCAAGCTGACGCTGCAGCCGTTGGTGGAGAATTCCATTTATCACGGTATTAAGGTGAAGCAGGGGAAGGAGGGAAGCATATCCCTCAGGGCAGTGCGCCAGGGCGAGGTCGTGAAGCTTATACTTGCCGATACAGGGACAGGGATGACTCAGGAACAGATTGACGAGATGAACCAGCAGTTGTCAGAGTATGACGAGACCTTCGGATACGGTGTGAGGAATGTGAATAAGCGGATCGAGCTTCTCTACGGCGCCGGCTATGGGCTGCACTATCTGAAGAATTCGTCGGGAGGCGTTACCGTGGAGATCCGTATCCCCTATGTGACAAAGATGCAGGAGGAAACGATGCAGGGAGCGATGATCAATGTATAAGATACTGATTGTAGATGATGAGAAGATGATACGGATGGGGATCAGAAAAGTAATACAGTGGGAGAAGCTGGGGATCGAACAGGTATTTACGGCGGGGGCGGCGAAGGAGGCTTTGGAGATCCTTAAGGAGCACAGCCCGCAGATCATGATCACGGATATTCAGATGTCGGAGATGTCCGGGCTTCAGCTGATCGAAGAGGCGAGAAGCCTGCAGCCGGACTTAAGGGTGCTCGTGCTGACAGGGTACGACAGCTTTGAATATGCCAGACAAAGCCTGAGACTTAAGGTGCAGGACTTCTTCTTAAAGCCGGTGGACGAGACGGACCTGTCAAATGCCATAGAGATGCAGATCCGTTCATTGGAGCGTAAGAAGGCGGAAGCACAGAGCTTTCTGCTTGCGCAGCGGACCAGGGGAGTTGCGGAGCAGATGCGGCTGGAGGCGCAGATGCGGGATCTCATACACCGCAGAGGTGAGAGCAGGCAATTGCTTAAGGATCTGCATGAGCATTACAGCCTGGACAGGTTCAGCGGTTATCAGATCGTGTTGATCGTTCCGCAGCTTTGTATGCATAATCAGGCCGCGGAGAATAATTTTCAGGAAATGTCTATGAAAAACATCTGTATCAGCATTGTAGACGCACAGGAGGAAGGGATCACGTTTTTTGATGACGACGGTACGATCGTGGCGGTATATTTTCTCGGAGAAGAGGGAGATTCGGTGCTCGAGAAGACCAGGGAGTTATCGGAGATCCTGCAGGACGAGTTCGACTGTAAGCCGAAGATAGTGATCGGAAGCGCAGCGGAGAGACTGGACGGGCTGTATGTATCCTACCATGATGCGAGGCATCTTTTAGATACGGAGAAGGAAGGTCTGCAGGATATCGTACAGCTCTTGGGAGAACAGAATAAGAACAGTATATTCCAGGATATCTACGCGGAGCTTAAGGGAATCATGTGCAGTAATATCGGGAATACGGAGCATGTGTTAAAGGCTTTTCGGACATTCGCGAAGGCGGCGGAGTCCTATAACCTGTCCCGGCAGACGGTGCGGAAACTGTGTTTTGAACTGGCTTCGGCTATATATTTCGCCTACCTGGGAGAAGCAGGGGAGACGGAAACAGGTAAGCTGGACGCACTGTCGAAGAGTCTGAGGTCTGCTTCCAGGGAGGAAGCCTGTGAAGTGACGGAGATGTTCCTAAGTCAGATGCTTGGGAGCCAGGAGGAGAATGTGCATGATATCGTCGCGAAGGCCAAGTATTACATAGCCGAGCATCTGACGGAGGAGCTTACGGTGTCGAATATCGCCGTATCCCTCTATATCACGCCTAACTATTTCTCGCGTTTGTTTAAACGGGTGACGAAGGAAGGGTGCAATGAATATATCGTGCGGAAACGGATCGAGAAGGCGAAGTCGCTGCTTGACACTACCAGCCTTAAGATCGGGGAGATTGCTATGATGGTGGGGTACCGGGATACCAATTACTTCTCCCTGGCGTTCAAGAAGCATACGGGGAAATCGCCTACGAAGTACCGGGAGGAGATACAGGGAGTCAGCGAGGCGCTGTCATCGTGACAGCAGGGAGTGCAGCCGCAGGCGGGGAAGGCATTCGATTCTCAGGCTAAAGCAGGCGGCAGGCAGAGTGTGATAGATCAAGGATTAAGAAAAGGAGTTACGGATATGGGAAATTACAGGAAAGAAAGAGCAGAAGCAAGAAAGAAAGCGAAGGAACTGGTATCAAAGATGACCCTGATGGAGAAGGCGGCGCAGCTAAGGTACGACGCGGCGCCGGTGTCAAGGCTTGGTGTTCCGACATACAACTACTGGAACGAGGCGCTGCACGGTGTCGCAAGGGCGGGTGTTGCGACCATGTTCCCCCAGGCCATCGGGATGGCGGCAGCCTTCGATGAGGATGCTATGGAGAGGGTGGGAGATATCATTGCCACCGAAGGGAGAGCCAAGTATAATGAATATTCGAAGCACGATGACAGAGATATCTACAAAGGCCTGACCTTCTGGTCGCCGAATGTGAACATCTTCCGTGATCCGCGCTGGGGAAGGGGACACGAGACTTACGGTGAGGATCCGTATCTGACTTCAAGGCTCGGCGTCAGATTCGTAGAGGGGATCCAGGGCGGCGGCCCCGTGATGAAGGCAGCGGCATGCGCCAAGCATTATGCTGTCCACAGCGGGCCGGAGGCGATCCGCCATGAATTTGATGCCAAGGTCAGCAAGAAGGATATGTGGGAGACTTATCTTCCGGCTTTTGAGGCGTTGGTGAAGGAAGCGGATGTGGAGGCTGTAATGGGCGCCTATAACCGGACCAACGGAGAGCCGTGCTGCGGCCATAAGTACCTGATGGAGGAAGTCTTAAGAGGAAAATGGGAGTTTGACGGGCATTATACTTCTGACTGCTGGGCGATCAAGGATTTCCATGAGAATCATCAGGTGACGAAGAATGCCAGAGAGTCGGCTGCGCTTGCGTTAAAATGCGGATGCGACGTGAACTGCGGCAATACCTACCTTCATCTGTTAGGCGCTGTGGAGGACGGATTGATCACGGAAGAGGATATCACCGTTGCGGCGGAGAGACTTCTGACATCCAGATTCCTTATGGGATTATTCGACGGAAGCGAGTATGACGATATTCCGTATGAAGC
>CANDQP010000054.1 GCA_947388185.1 uncultured Dorea sp.
TCTCCGGTACGGCGCTTGCCGAAAGTCCGTCAAGAGAGGCGGCAATCAAGGCAGTCATGCTTGCGAAGAAGAATGATACGAAGGTTATCTTCGATATCGACTACAGAGAGTACAACTGGAAGAACAGCGACGAGATTTCGATCTATTACTCAATTGTGGCAAAAGAAGCAGACATTATCATGGGCTCCAGAGAAGAGTTCGATCTGACGGAGAAACTGATCAGGCCGGGCATGACAGACGAGGAGAGTTCGGCTCTGTGGCAGGGCTATAACGCGAAGATCGTAGTGATCAAGCACGGCATGAAGGGCTCGACGGCGTACACCTGCGACGGACAGAAGTTCAGCATCAAGCCGTTCCCTGTAACGGCGAGAAAGGGCTTCGGCGGCGGAGACGGATATGGTTCAGGATTCTTATATGGACTGTATCAGGGATGGGAGATTATCGACTGTCTGGAATTTGGTTCTGCGGAAGCCTCTATGATGGTAAGAAGCAACAACTGTTCTGATTCCCTTCCGGGACCGGATGCAGTGCATGCGTTCATTAAGGAAGAGAAAGAACAGTTCGGCGAGATGATTGCACGCGTATAAGGAAAGTTATAAAATATAACATAGCAAGGGAGAGGAAAAGAGATGGTTAAGACAGTAAGAATGACCGTAGCACAGGCAATTGTGAAGTTCCTGGATAACCAGTATGTTTCCATGGACGGCAAGGAGACAAAGTTTGTAGAAGGATTCTTCACCATATTCGGACATGGTATCGCAGTAGGATTAGGAGAAGCGCTCGACTCAAATCCGGGGAACTTAAGAGTTCTCCAGGGAAGGAACGAGCAGGGTATGTGCCATGTGGCAACCGCATTTGCGAAGCAGAGCAACCGCAGAAGGATCATCCCTTGCGCATCCTCTGTAGGCCCTGGCGCGGCCAATATGGTGACGGCATGTGCCACCGCAACGGTAAATAACATTCCGCTTCTGGTGTTCCCGGCGGATACCTTTGCATCACGCCAGCCGGATCCGGTGCTTCAGCAGTTAGAGCAGAGCAACAGCCTTGCAACGACCACCAACGATGCATTCAAGCCGGTCTGCAAATACTGGGATCGAATCACAAGACCGGAGATGATCATGACGGCGCTCATCAATGCCATGCGTGTGCTGACCGACCCGGCGGAGACGGGAGCATGCTGCATCGGACTTTGCCAGGACGTGGAAGGCGAGTCCTATGATTTCCCGGAGTATTTCTTCGAGAAGAGAGTACATAGAATCACAAGACCAGTAGCAGTAGAAGAGGAACTGGAAGACATTGCCGAGATCATTGCGGGAGCGAAGAAGCCGCTGGTGATCGTAGGAGGCGGAGTACGCTTCTCAGAGGCGGGAGAGGTTGTAGAGCAGTTCTGTGAGGAATTCAAGATTCCGTTCGGCGAGAGCCAGGGAGGAAAGAGCGCATGTAAGTCAAGCCATCCATACTGCCTGGGCGGAATCGGTGTGACCGGTACCTATGCATCCAACGTGATTGCAAAGGACGCGGACGTAGTGATCGCTATCGGTTCCAGACTGTCTGATTTTACGACCAGCTCCAAGTGGCTGTTTAAAGATGAGAACGTGAAATTCGTTACTATTAATAATTCCAGATACCACGCATATAAGATGGATGCTGTGAAGGCTGTGGGCGACGCGAAGGCGACGGTAACGGCGCTGTCAGAGAAGCTTCGCGCCAGAGGTTATGTATCTGCTTACTCAGGAGAGATCGAGGAAGCCAAGGGCGCATGGGATAAAGAGATGGCAAGACTTGGCGCCATCGAGTACACCGGGGACGACTTCGAGCCGATGATCAAGGCAAGAGATCCTAGGACGATCCCGGAATTCGTGAAGCTTACAGACGGAAAGATCACACAGACGGCAGCCCTTGCGGCGATCCGCAGAGTCATCGACGAGGATGCGACGATCATCACCGCAGGCGGTTCCCTTCCAAGCTGTATGCAGAGGGTATGGACCACAGACAAGCGCGGCGGCTATCATGCAGAATACGGTTATTCCTGTATGGGATACGAGGTGGCTGCAACTCTGGGCGTGAAATTCGCAGAGCCGGACAATGAAGTCTACTGTGTAGTAGGAGATTCCAGCTTCCAGATGCTCCACAGCGAGATCATGACCATCATGCAGGAGCGGAAGAAGGTCAATATCCTGGTATTCGATAACTGTGGATTCGGCTGTATCAACAACCTGGAGATGAACCACGGAATCGGAAGCCTTGCGACAGAGTTCCGTTATACAGACGGCAAGAAGCCTTGCGGAGATCTGATCCCGGTTGACTATGCCAAGGTTGCAGAAGGTTACGGCCTTAAGTCCTATACCTGTAAGACCATCGCTGAACTGGAAGCGGCGCTTGAAGATGCGAAGAAGCAGGAGATCGCTTGTCTCTTCGATCTGAAGGTCATTCCAAAGACTATGACGGACGGATATGAGTCCTGGTGGAACGTGGGCCTTGCGGATGTATCGGAGAAGGAGTCTGTCCGGAATGCATGGACGGGCGTTAAGGCAGGAAGAGACGCGGCAAGAGATTATTAAGATTTTGAGAGATTGCAGATAAGGAGGCGCAAGATCAGATGAGCAAAGTATTTGGCTATCCGGAATTTGACGATAAGGGCGAGATGATCCTCACCACTTATGATAATGAATACAAGGAAATGATGATGGATATCCGTATGTATCGGATGGAAGCCGGCGAGGTAAGGAGATTCCGGAGAGAGGGAGAAGAGACTGCGGTCCTTCTCCTGTCAGGAAATCTTAACCTTGCATGGGAAGATAAGAAGGAGACCGTTACCAGAAAGGACGTATTTACAGAAGGGCCATGGTGCGTTCATGTAAGTACGGGCGTGGAAGTGGAAGTGACAGCCAACGCCGAGTCCGAGATCCTGGTACAGTGCACGCATAATGACAAGGTATTTGCAAGCCACCTGTATACGCCGGAGGATGCCCCGTGGGGTTACTCAAGCGTAGGGAAGTTCGGCAACGTGGCAAAGCGCCGTGTGAATACCATCTTTGACCATGATATTTCCCCGGAGTCTAACATGGTGCTTGGAGAGGTGTTGAATGACAGAGGTAACTGGTCGGGGTATCTTCCGCACAGACACCCGCAGCCGGAGACATACCTGTTCAAGTTCGACCGTCCGGAAGGGTTCGGCGCAAGCTTCGTAGGAGACCAGGTATTTAAGAGCGTGAACAATAGCTTCTCCGCGATACCGGGCGGAGAGCTTCATCCCCAGGCAGTTGCGCCGGGATTCCAGATGTATACCTGCTGGATGATCCGCCATATCGACGGCAATCCATGGCTGCAGACAGACCGCTGCGAGGATGAGAGATATACATGGATGCATGATGCGAATTTCTAAATGCAGGCAATTAAGAGAGGATTTCGCGGCAGCCGGCCTAATGAGCATTTCTTATGCTGCCGCGTGAATAAATAAAATAAAAGGAGAAAAAGCATGGAAAAATTAAAAGTATTTATCAACGGCGAATTTGTAGAATCCAAGACAGACGTGTGGTATGACCTCCACAATCCGTCTACCGGAGAGATCACCGGACAGGCTCCCTGCTGTACGACAGAAGAGGTAGAGGCTGCGGTTCAGGCTGCAAAGGCTGCATTCCCGGGATGGAGCGGCACTCCTGCGATCAAGAGAGCTCAGATCATGTACAAGATCCGCGAATTGATCATCCGAGACTATGAGGAACTGACCTACACGGTAGCAGAAGAGAACGGCAAGACCTGGGGAGAGGCTGACGGCGACGTTGCTAAGGCGAAGGAAGGAACAGAGCTTGCAACACAGGTTACATCTCTGATGATGGGCGAATCCATGATGGATGCTTCCCGCGGATACGACACTGTAAAATACCGCGAGCCGCTCGGCGTATTTGCAGGGATCGCACCTGTAAACTTCCCGGCTATGATCCCGTTTGGATGGATGGCTCCTACCTGTATCGCAACCGGTAATACCATGGTGCTTAAGGCGGCTTCCCTGACACCAAGGACGGCGCTTAAGCTTGCCGCAATCTACAAGGAAGCAGGCGTGCCGGACGGCGTTATCAACGTGATCACCTGTTCAAGGAACGAGGTTGACCTGCTCCTGAACCATAAGGACATCAGAGGAATTTCTTTCGTAGGTTCTACTCCGGTAGGCAAGTCCGTTTACCAGAGAGGCGCGGCGAACGGCAAGCGTGTGCAGGCTCTCTGCCAGGCTAAGAATCACGCGCTGGTAATGGCAGACTGTGCGCTTGAAAGAACCGTTGCAGGCGTGATCAACTCTGCATTTGGATGTGCAGGACAGAGATGTATGGCGCTTAGCTGTATTGTCGTTGAGGAAGCGATCGCAGACAAATTTGTAGAAGAGCTTGTAAGACAGGCAAAACAGGTGATCCCGACCAAGGCTTATGACAGGTCCCACGCAAAGGGCGTGAAGACCATTGGACCGATCACATATGAGAAGCATTATCAGGAAGTGCTCCGCGATATCCAGAAGGGAATCGACGAAGGCGCGAAGCTGGTACTTGACGGACGTAACCCGGAATTGCCGGAAGATATGAAGAACGGTTACTTTGTGGCTCCGACGATCTTCGATCACGTGACACAGGAGATGAGCATCGGACGCGAGGAGATCTTTGCTCCGGTCCTCACTGTAAAACGCTGCAAAGACTTTGAAGAAGGTCTTGCTATGATGAATGAGAATCCATATGCAAATGGTTCCGTGATCTATACGCAGAGCGGATACTTTGCACGCCAGTTCACGAGATATACGGACGGCGGTATGGTCGGCGTAAACGTAGGCGTTCCGGTTCCGATCGGATTCTTCCCATTCTCCGGCCACAAGGATTCCTTCTTCGGAGATCTCCACTGTCTGGGCAAGGATGCTTACCGCTTCTTTACCGAGTCAAAGACTGTGACCACACACTGGTTCGACGAGGAAGAGAAGAAGACCATCGAAGTGTCTACATGGGATGGAACGATCTAACAGTACGTTTGTTATAAGAATACAGCCGGTCCGGTCTATATAAGGCCGGGCCGGTATTCATTATCAGGCGGTTTATAACGGAAAAAGAAATGAAATAGGATTGGAATGAAAGAGATGATACTTACAGGAACACAGAAGAAAAAGAGAATTTTAATGATGGCATCCGGCGCGTTTGCAATCTTTTTTACCGGATTTCCCCATGTATGGTCCATCTATCAGCCATATGTGATGGAACAGGCCGGATGGACACAGGGACAGGCATCCATGTGCTTTTATCTGGCGCTGTGCGCGTTCGTCTTTGGAAATATAATCGGCGGAAGGCTTCAGGATCAGTATAATCCAAGGATGGCGGCATTCCTTGGAGGAGGTATCTTTTCAATAGGGATCCTGCTGTCCGCCTTTCTGATCATTCCGTCGCCCATACCGATCTATCTGACATATGGGATCATGCAGGGATTCGGTCAGGGAATGATCTACACGTCAGTCATATCCACAGCACAGAAATGGTTTCCGGGGCGCACTGGTTTTGCCTCCGGCATTGTGGTGACGGCCAATGGACTGTGCGGCTTCTTCCTTGCTCCGGCAAGCAGAAAGCTTCTGGAGGCAGGAGGGCCGGGAACGGCGTTTCTGGTCATAGGCGCGGCCATTGCCGTATCCTGGATATTATGCAGCATCTTCTTCTGCCTTCCGGAATCAGACGTCAGAGAAGAGACGATCCGATCAGGGAACGCAAGCCATGAAGCGTCGGCCGGCCGTCAATATACCTCGTTTGAAATGATGAGGACCAGGAGCTTTTACCTTCTGCTTGGAACGATGCTGTTCGGGCTGATCGCTTATTTTATGCTGTCTCCGGTATCCCAGACCTATCAGATCGGCATCGGTATTCCGGCGTCGGTCGCGGTGAGCGCAGTTATGCTTGGTTCGGTTATGAATGCGGCGACCAGGCTGATCCTTCCTACGCTTGCAGACAAGATCGGGAGGATCGTCTGCATCAAAGGCGTACTTGTCATATCTGCCGCGGCAATGCTGGTTCTCGTCAATTCACGCTCTTACGCGGCTACGGCGGCGATCATCGTCATGTATGGATGTTACGGCGGAATCATGGGCAGCTTTCCATCATTTACAAGCTCCATCTTCGGGATGGAACATGCCGGAGAGAACTACGGATATGTCATGTTCGGAATCGTGATCGCAACCTTCGGCGCGCCTGTGATCACAGGCGTGGTTACCGGGAAAGGATACGGGATGCAGGCAGTATTTGCGATCGGAGCGGCATTCGCGGCGCTTGCACTGATCTGCATGGTGCTTCTGGGAAGAGAATTCAATCAGTCAAAACATAAAAGAGTAAGTGTCAACAGTTATAAGGAGGAGAAGAAAAATGGCTTTGGTAACAATGAAAAAACTGTTAGAGCAGGCAAGTAAGGAACACAGAGGCGTCGGTGCATTCAGTGTGGGAAATATGGAGATGGTCAAAGGCGCCGTTCAGGCGGCGGAAGAGATGAATACTCCGATCATCCTTCAGATCGCAGAGGTGCGGCTTCCTCATTCGCCCCTTGCGCTGATGGGTCCGATGATGGTTCAGGCTGCAAAGGAAGCGAAGGTGGATGTAGCGGTTCACCTGGATCACGGTCTCACCGTCGAAACGGTGAAAAAGGCGCTGGAACTTGGATTTACCTCCGTCATGTTCGACAGCTCGAACTATTCTTTCGAGGAGAATATCGAGCGTACGAAGGAGGTAGCGGAGCTTGCGAAGGGATACGGCGCTACCGTGGAGGCGGAGCTTGGCCTGGTAGGCGGGAGCGAAGACGGAAGTGAAGACCACGGAATCCGCTGTACGGATCCAGAAGACGCGAAGGTATTCTGTGAGCGTACCGGAATCGATGCGCTGGCAGTAGCGATCGGGAATGCCCATGGGAATTATCCGGTAGCGCCAACGCTTGCGTTCGACGTGTTGGAAGAGATCGAGAAAAGGACGGAAGTACCTCTCGTCCTGCACGGCGGAAGCGGGATCACAGACGATGATTTCAGACGCGCAATCTCTCTGGGCATCGTGAAGGTCAATATTGCGACGGCCAGTTTCAATCAGCTGACGAAGAGGGCCGAAGAGTATTTCCAGACGGAAGGAGCGCATAATTACTTCAAGCTGAACGAGGCTATGGTGCAGGGAACATACGAGAATGTACGGCATCATATAGAAGTATTTAACTGCAGATAAGCGATCCGTTCACATCAAAAAACAGACCATTTAGTCAATACCCTTGTATCCGCGGCAGCTTTTCACTATAATAGAAGCTATTACAGCGGGCAGGAAAGGGAGTAAATTAACGTGATTCGGATTGCGGTTTGCGAAGATGAGCAGATTCTTTTGGAACAGCTGACAGGCCATATTAAAAATTTATTGAACAAGCATTCTATTATATTCAGCATCGAGGCATATACAAATGGAAACGTACTCCTTTCGCGCGGAACGTTCGATATCGTATTTCTTGATATTGCCATGAAGCCCCTTAACGGGCTTACACTGGCAAAGAAGCTGCGTGCAAGAGGAGATGAGAGCAAACTGATCTTTATTACGGCGCACCAGCAATATGCCATCGATGCATATGATGTTCAGGCATTTCATTATCTGGTAAAGCCTGTGGATATAAAAAAGCTGGAAACCATACTCTGGCAGCTCTGTTCTTCTCTTAAGGGGGAATACGAACATACGCTTGCCATCCGCCAGGGGACGGCGGTGATAAGGATTCCTTTCGGACAGATCTTGTATCTGGAGGCCATGAACAAGAAAATCCATCTGCATAAGAACGGGGAGTTCCTTCCGTATTATGGGAAATTAGGCGAATTAGAACCGATGCTGCCGGATACATTTTTCCGCTGCCACCGGAGTTATATTGTTAATTTTGACCATGTGCAGCACTATAAAAAAGAGGAAATCTTGTTAGATAATGAAGTGGTTCTGCCCTTATCCAGACGCAGGTATCAGGCATTCGGCCTGGCATTTATGTATTATTTGAAAAACCGGGGGGATGTCTTTTGATCAGTTTGGCGGTATGGACAACGAGCCTTGGAAGTATTCTTGTTGTTTATCAATATCTCTTTTTAAAGGAAATGCTTGGAACGAAGTACCGTTATACTTTTCTGTGGTATTATCTGGGAACCTGGCTGTACGGACACATCAATGTATGGTACGGTATTGCCGGAACCGTGTGGGGCAATATGATCTATCTGTGCGCCTGCGCGCTTGCACTGAATACGCTGCTGTTCCATGGAAGTGCAATAAAAAGGAGCTTTTTTACTCTTTGGATATATGGGATTCATGAAGTGGCAAGCGCCGTATTATTTCCGCTTTTCCAGTCGATAGCAATTCTGAACGGGCAGGAGATCAATTTTGACTTCATAATGAGATCGGTTGATCTGGCATCATGCATTGCGTCTATATTTATGATGGAAATCTTAAAAAGAAAGCTCCATCTGCTTAAGCGCGATTTTGAGGACCGCGACGGCATCTACCTTGTATGTATCGTTACATTTATCTGTGTGACGGTCAGCATGACGGCTATGACATTTTTCCAGGTGAACGATTGGGACACAGAATATGTGTGTATAGTTGCCGTCCCTCATAGCCTGATCGCACTAGGCGGCGAGGTCCTTAACGTCTGCTGCATTATTATGCTGGAACGGCGGCTGGTAGAGAGCCTGGCAAAACAGCAGCACCAGATGCTAAGGCAGCAGATTGAGACCTCAAAAGAACAATATGAGCAGCTTATAAAGATCCGGCATGATATGAGAAATCACAGCTTATGTCTTGCGCAGCTCTTAACAAATGAGAACATAGAAGAAGCCAGACATTATCTGGAACAGTGGAATGTCAGCATAGAAGAAGGGGAGTCTGTCATACAGACAGGCTCCATTTTTGCTGACGCTCTGTTAAATCCCAAATACAGACAGGCAAAAAAACTGGGAATCGACATATCGATACAAATGAGGGTTCCGGGGGAGGAGAAGATTGCGCCTGTCGATCTTTGCTGTCTGCTGGCAAATGCACTGGACAATGCGATAGAAGCCTGCCAACGGGGTACTGCGGCCGGATATCCGCCCGGCCGGATACGAATGAGATCACAGATACACCCTAATTACTGGGTATTTGAAATCATAAACAGCGCCTATCTGCCGGTTAAACGGCACGGGGGCAGATTCTTATCTTCCAAGCAGATCCCTGTGAGCGGCATCGGCCTGCAGAATATCCGAACGATCGTTGAGCGGTATGAAGGAGTGCTTGATCTTCAGAGCGGAACAGATTTTACGCTAAATACCATGTTTCCGTTGTCCTAGATGCTTAAGCTTGTATCTGCTGATCGTAACAAGGGTAAAGGTAGTTAATGACTGCCTTTTTCTTTTTTTCTAAAATTAGAAAACATATGTTATCAATTAACAGATGTTATCCGATATATATCATGTAACAAGATTTATGTATTTTTTAGAAATGAGGTGATACAGTGAAAAATGATTGTATAACGCCAAGTGAAAGTGAATGGATCATTATGGAAGTGTTCTGGGAGAACGAGACGCCTTTGACATCGTCAACAGTGATTCAAAAGCTTCAAGGGAAATTAGATATGACTCCCAAAATGGTTCGGGTATTAATGAATCGATTATGCCAAAAAGGAATCTTGGACTATACGCATGATGAAAAAGACGCCCGAGTATATCAATATACAGCGCTGAAAACAAGAGAAGAATGTTTAAAGAGTAAAAGTCAGAAGTTTGTGAACAGTTATTTTTCAGGTAATAAGACTGCTGCTCTGGCCTCGCTGATACAGAGCATTGCATTATCCGATGAACAGATCAGCGAATTGGAGGAAATTCTTGAAAACAGCAAAGGAAAAGTCAGAAAATGATTCAGCAGATATGGTGGCGGATTACCGAAGCAGTAATCTTGTTAGAGGATTCCAGTATTTATTTTGCTATATTATTAGGACGATGCGCTATGCTTTCATTTCCTGTATCGGTTTTGGTAGTTGTGCTGCGAAGAACTCTTTTGAAGAAAGCAATTTTTTTAAGGGAGATGATTTGGGGAATATTGTTTATCGTTCCCTTTATGGGGAAGCTTGATCTGTTTTATGATCACAGACAGATCTGTGGTTTGTTTATATGGTGGAATGATATTTGTATGATCTGCCGTCCGGTAGGATACGGATATATATTGTGCATGTTCGTTGCCGCAGGATGTATGCTCCATAAGCGCAGAGAAGTTCACAGGATGCTGCAGAATATGAAGGAAGACTGTGTCTGCGGACAAAAAATTCTGATCAATGAGATGACAGTCACGCCTTTTACCGCAGGACTGATCCATGCTAAGCTTGTGATTCCGCAGATCATGCTGGAGCGTTTTAAGACAGAGGAATTGGAACTGATCCTGCTTCATGAAAGGATACATATCAGATTAGGACATTTGTGGAAGTATTTCTTCTGGGATGTAATGAGGATTCTTTTATGGCCTAATTTATTCCTGTCCGTTTGTACGAAAGAATTTAGATCTGATATGGAAGATATCTGCGATAGAGTTACAATACAGCAGAGCCAAAGATGTGCTTATGAATACGGAAATATACTATTGAAATCTATAAAAATTCTACAGCCAGGAAGTGTTGATGCCGAAGCAACATTTACAGGGGACCAGGATTATAGAAATACGAAGCAGCGGATCATGAAGATCGTAGATCATAATCCTTACAAAAAATGGAAGCTTTGCGTTATATATATGTGCTGTCTCTCAGTATTAGCAGGGATATTTTGTGCAATAAGGGAAAACTCTTTTCCGCGTTATAGAAAAGACTATGATATGGTTCTGATGAATGACATAGGAAAAACGGTCATTTTAAAGGACAGTAAAATGCTGAGAAAGGCAATCTCAGCAAATGAAGAGAATGTTTTTATCAGCCGAAAAGAGATGGAGTTTATTTTGAATGAATATGGCATAGAAGAAACTGACTTCTGGATTCTCTTTGGGGGATATGAAAAGCTGCCGGGATTCGGCGGAAGAGGTAATCTTATTCATGTAGATTTTAGCGGGATGGACAAAGTATTGCAAATTCCATATCAAAACAGCGATCAATATATTTCGACAATAATTTTCAAAATGATGTAGGAGGTAATGAAATTGGCAAATATAATATCAAGCGGTTTGAGTTACGCGTTGATGTCTGCAGATTCCAGCGCAAGAGCAGCAACAAAGCCGATGAATATGGTATCAAGAGAACTCAGAAAACAAGACCCGGATCTTGAGTTGATAGAGCGTGCCGGAAAGTACGGCAAAGATGAGCTGAATAAGGCAGATGAGGCTTTAACCAAGGCAAGTGAGGAATTGAAGAAGTCACAGGAAGCGGCAAGACACCAGGAAAAATCAGAGATGGAAGAACAATTGAAAGAAAAGGCTTTGAAGAAGAATGACGAAACTGCTAAGAAAGCCTGTCAGTCTTATGAAAATGAACAAGAAGAAACACGAAGTGACATCCTAAATACCGAGACAGCAGATGAATTCAGCGCCGAACCAATATCGGAAACAGTCTTGGGAACCAGATTAGATCTAAGAGGATAAAACCATTTACGCCGGAAAATAAACCATTCGAGTTCATATTCTTGTGTCAGGAATTATCTTCTGGTATAATATTAACAGATAACAACGATGTATCACTGGGGAGTTTCAGAATCAGGAGGTAATTATGCGTATCAACATCGGACAGACAACGAATCTTTTTCACGTAAACGCATTAAACCAAAGCGTTCAGCGCAATACATCAGAAAAGGAAGATCAAAAATCCCCGATCCGTACAGATATTGCGTCAATATCGCCGATGGGCAAAGCAGCCGTCAGGCTTCAGAATCTTGTGAATCAGATAGAAATAAGTCAGGAAGGACGGGATAATTTTCTATATCAGGTTGAAAACGGCACCAACGCCGTGATCTCAGGTGAAAAAGCAGAATTGAAAAAGCTATGGGAGGATGATGCCGAATACTGGCATATCATTGACAATTCTGACGACGATTTCCATAAGCCGACAGTGGAATCAGAGCTTTGGGGAACATATATGGGATATCTTAACGAGGCATATGAGAAGGGTAAGGCTCCTGAAAAAGATATATATGAGCATATAGTGGATATGTATACAAACAGCCTTGCGAAAGCGTATCAGGACGTCTATCAGGATATTGTCTCGGGATATGAGAACGGCACAAGGGAAGTATGGACGCAGGATTTCGACGAAGGAGCCGATTATATTGAGTTCGAGCTGGAAGGAAAGAATTACCGTTTCCATAAGCTTACAATGGAAGAAGAGCTTGCCCGGCTTGACAAAGCATACGAGAAGGCGTCAAAGGATGTAGAGAACCGTGCGAATGCCATGATCGACACTGCAAGAACGATTGAAAAAATCATGCCGGAATATAAGGAGAAGATGCGTCAGATCGAGGCGAAGCGTGCCGGAATGGAGATATCAGAAGCTTATGATGACACGGAGAGAATGGCTGAGAGGATCAAGGACAGTCTGCTGTCATCAGAGGAAAATACGGAAAAGTTCAACATCTTCGAATTGCTTATGGAAGCACGTAAAAACTGGCTGAATGCCAAATTACCTTAACTATGAGGGATAACCGGCCGATATACTATATATAGAATATTCAACGTTTTGATATATGACAGAAGGGGGCCGTAGCTATGAGCAAATGCACTTGTTTTCATTCGGGGGGCTTGCAGCCGATCACGCCGTGGAAGGATATGATTACTTCTGCTCAGTTAGAGCAGATCAGGAAGAATTTTGCATCAGTAAAACCAATGAATGAAAAACCGCTTGCGCTCCCCAAGAGCGATTCGGCTGCGGCGCCGGCGAAACCGTCCGCCGTGGTGATCGAACGCGGGCCGGTAAGACCGTTTCATACAGGATATGCAAGAATAGACAATGCGATTACAGACGCCCTAAGGGGCAAGAGCCAGGAGTTAAAAGACAGCGTCTATGATATTATATGGAGTGATTTCCTTCCGAATAATGTCCATGGCGTGGAAGAGACGGACCGGCTGGCGCGGATCAGTCTTGGAGTCGAGAAGGCAGCGTATCTTGCGGACCAGTTCATGGATGAGGGGACCAAAGCATCCTTCATGGACGCTATGCGCTCCATTGCGCGGATCGGCATGGAAGGAGAGCGGGTCGATTCCTGTCATATGAAGTACCATGTAAAGAATGTGATCGGTCTGGACGGCAACGGTTATGTGCATGAGGACAGCAGAGGGGAGATTCAGTATGCGATGGAGAAGTTTTCTCCTGAGACCTATGCAGAGTATCAGAAGATGCTGAACGCCTCCGGGGAGGATACGACGGAGTCCGCACTGTTTTCGCTGAAATGGGCCATCAGTAATATTGACCTGGTTGCCGCCGGCAGACCCGGGTATCAGAAGTATCAGGATGAGCAGTATGAGAAGCTTTACCAAGTAGAGCTGGACCGTACATTTTCCGGTTCGGATACCAGCAGCAAGGAGAAGTTTCTTGAATCGATCAAAGCGAAGCTTCAGGCGAACCGTGACTTGCAGATCAACCTCTTTATGGAGCAGATCGCGCAGATGTCGAAAGCGCCGGGAGGATACCTGGTCGGCAGAAGGATGATCCTGTCTGGACGGGCATAGGATCGGGACAAATAATCCAATTCGTGCTTGACATTTTCACCCAAGGAGTATAGACTTAAGCTTGTAGAGAGAGATCTGTACGAAAGCCTTGAAAACTGAATGAAGAAGAGAGGGGCTGGCGGCAAGCCGGCTGAGATAAAGAATGGAGTGTTTCTTTGACTCTTATACCTGATCTGGATAATGCCAGCGTAGGAACTTAGAGATAACTTATGCCTTTTGCATAGTGGAATAAAAGCCTTGTCGGAGTTCCGGCAGGGCTTTTCCTATGATATAGACTGTTCAGATATGCACAGTTTCCAAAGATACAGGCTTTTGACGCTCTCATAATAATATGATAACAGGAGGAAGGAAAAATGAACGCAAGTGTAGCTATTCAGTCATTGCCGGCGGCAGCAAACGATGAGGAATTGATCAGGATCGTAGACGAGGTGATCGATTATATCAAGAGTACAGGTCTGAATTATTATGTAGGCCCTTTTGAGACGGCAATTGAAGGAGATTATGATGAATTGATGGATATTGTAAAGGAATGTCAGCACATCGCCGTCAGGGCGGGGGCGCCTTCGGTTGCGGCTTACATCAAGGTTACCTACAGACCGGAAGGAGACGTGCTGACCATTGAAAAGAAAGTTACCAAACATCACCAGTAAGCTTCTGCCGGTTGCGGCCGTTTTCCTGCTTCTGATGATTTGGCAGACTGCCAGTTCGGCTGGGGTGATTCCCGGGTTTTTGCTGCCGTCTCCGCTTGAGGTGGCGGCGGCCTTCGCAGAGGATTTCCCGTTACTTATGGACAATGCGCGCGTGACGCTTCTGGAGGCTTTTATCGGACTGGCGGCGGGGATCTTGATCGGGTTTGTAACAGCAGTGCTGATGGACTGCTTTGAGTGGTTATACAGGGCTGTTTACCCGCTGATCGTGCTGACCCAGACAGTACCCACGGTAGCCATAGCCCCCCTTTTGGTATTATGGTTTGGATATGAGATGCTCCCCAAAGTAATTCTGATCGTAATCGTTACGTTCTTTCCGATTACGGTGAGTCTTCTGGACGGATTCCGTGCATCGGACAAGGATACCATCAGCCTTCTGCGTTCCATGGGGGCTTCGAAGGCACAGATCTTCCGGTATGTAAAGTTTCCGGGAGCCCTTGGGGCTTTTTTCGCAAGTCTGCGGATCTCAGTGTCCTATGCGGTTGTGGGAGCCGTGATTTCAGAGTGGCTGGGCGGATTCAGCGGATTAGGAGTTTATATGACAAGAGTGAAGAAGGCATTTTCCTTTGATAAGATGTTTGCAGTGATCTTTCTGATTTCTGCGATCAGTCTGATTTTGATGTGGGGCGTAAATGTGCTCCAGAAGGTAAGTATGCCGTGGGAGGAGGAAGACAGATGAGACAGAAACTACTGGCAGTATTGTTGGCGGCGGTTCTTACAGGAGCTCTGGCCGGATGTGCGCAGGGAGGCGCCGGGAATCAGGAGTCCGGTGAGAACGGGTCAGGGGATTCACAGAAGATCACGGTGGTTCTTGACTGGACGCCGAATACGAATCATACAGGGCTGTATGTGGCCGAGGCAGAGGGGTATTTCCGGGATGCAGGTCTTGAGGTGGAGATCGTCCAGCCTCCGGAAGACGGCGCAGAGGCGCTGGTAGCTTCGGGGAAAGCCCAGTTCGGTATCTCTTTTCAGGATAGTATGATGCCGGCAGTGACAGGAGAGGACGCGCTTCCGATCGAAGCCGTCGCGGCCGTTCTCCAGCACAATACCTCCGGGATCGTGTCGCGCAAAGGGGATGGGATAGATACGCCAAAGGGACTGGAAGGGAAGAAATATGCCACCTGGGATCTGGACATTGAAAAGGCGACGCTTAGGCATGTGGTGGAGAAAGACGGCGGGGATTTCAGCAAGGTGGAATTAATCCCAAGCACAGTGACGGATGAGGTGTCGGCGCTGAAGAGCAAATCGGTGGACGCAATCTGGATCTTCTATGGATGGGCAGGAATCGCAACGGAGGTTGCCGGTCTTGAGACGGATTATTTCGCATTCCGGGATATTGATCCTGTATTTGACTACTATACGCCTGTGATCATCGGGAATCAGAACTGGCTTAAGGAAAATGAGGAGACGGCCAAATCATTCCTTGGAGCAGTGAAGAGAGGATACGAATTTGCCATAGATAATGCGGACGAAGCCGCGGATATCTTATGCCAGGCAGCGCCGGAGCTAGATAAGGAAATGGTCCTGGCAAGCCAGGAATACATGGCCGGTCAGTATCAGGCAGAGGCAGACCAATGGGGGTACATTGATCCGGAAAGATGGAATGCATTCTACAGCTGGATCAGTGAGAAGGGCTTATCGGAAGAAGAGATTCCGGAGGATACCGGATTCACGAATGAATATTTGGAGTAGGAATTATGGCGGAACTAAAAGTATCAGGGATCACTTTTGCATATGAGGAGACGCCTGTCCTTGAGGATGTGAATATAGAACTGCATGAGCATGAACTGGTGAGTATTCTCGGAGCCAGCGGGTGCGGAAAGACGACGCTGTTCCATATCATCTCCGGGCTTCATAAGCCGCGGCAGGGAAAGGTGACGTTAAACGGGAAGGACATCACAGGCTGCCCTGGTCAGATCAGCTATATGATGCAGAAGGATCTGCTATTGCCTTACCGGACCATAGAGGACAATGTGAGCTTGCCGCTTGTGCTTAAGGGAGAGCCGAAAAGGAAGGCCAGGGAGAAGGTGTCGCTTTATTTTGAAGAGTTCGGACTGGAGGGAACACAGAGAAAATACCCGCGCCAGCTGTCCGGAGGCATGCGGCAAAGGGCGGCGCTGCTTCGAACCTATATGTTTTCCAGGGATGTAGCTTTGCTGGACGAGCCGTTCAGCGCTCTTGATACCCTTACAAAGAGCGAGATGCATAGATGGTATCTGGATGTCATGGATAAGATCCATCTGTCTACCCTCTTTATTACCCATGATATTGATGAGGCGATCCTTCTGTCAGACCGGATTTATCTCCTGACGGGGAAGCCTGGCAGGGTGACGGAGGAAATCATAATAAAAGAGCCGAAACCCAGAAAAAGAGAGTTTAATCTGACGGAAGAATTTCTGGAATATAAGCGCCGGATTCTGGAAAGGCTTTAGCGCAAAATGATACGGATTTGAGAGAAGGTTTCGCCTTCTCTTTTTCTGGTGACGGATATGATATGGCTGCACGGTGAAAAGCTGATGGGTCTTGACTGCAGGGAGGATTATGGAGCTGCATACAGGAATTCGGGAACCGGAAGATTTCTATGGAAATATGGCTGCTTAGTTGCTATAATGTATCTAGTAATCTAAGACAGAATATACAAAAACCGAAAGGAAACCTATGAGAAAACTAGCCTTAAATGATGAAATATTACTGAAAATCGAGAAGCCAGCCCGTTACATCGGCAATGAAGTGAACTCTGTCATGAAGGACAAATCTAAGATAGATATCCGCTTCGCCATGTGCTTTCCGGACGTCTACGAGATCGGCATGTCCCACCTTGGTATCCAGATCCTCTACGATATGTTCAACCGCAGAGAAGACGTCTGGTGCGAACGGGTCTATTCTCCATGGACAGACCTAGATCAGATCATGCGAAATGAGCAGATTCCTTTATTCGCACTGGAATCCCAGGATCCCATCAAGGAATTCGATTTCCTTGGGATCACGATTCAGTACGAGATGTGCTATACGAACATCCTGCAGGTCATAGACTTAAGCGGCATCCCTCTGAACGCCTGCGACAGGAATGATTCTGACCCGATCGTGATCGGCGGCGGGCCGTGTACCTATAATCCGGAACCTCTGGCAGAATTCTTCGACCTGTTCTATATCGGAGACGGAGAGACGGTCTATGACCAGCTCTTAGACGCTTATAAGGAGAACAAGAAGAATGGTGGTTCCAGAAAGGACTACTTACGGAAAGCGGCAGAGATCGAAGGAATCTATGTCCCGCAGTTCTACGAGACAGAATATAAGGAAGACGGAACCATCGCTTCATTCAAGCCCACGGATTCCCATGCAAAGCCTGTAATCCAGAAACAGATGGTATCGAACCTTACAGACACCTATTACCCTATGGCACCTGTGGTTCCGTTTATCAAGGTCACCCAGGACCGTGTGGTACTGGAGATCCAGAGGGGCTGTATCCGCGGGTGCCGTTTCTGTCAGGCGGGAATGCTGTACCGTCCCACCAGAGAGCGGGATGTGGAGACCCTGAAGCAGTATGCCTGCGCTATGCTTAAGAATACCGGGCACGAGGAGATCTCCCTGAGTTCCTTAAGTTCCAGTGACTACAGCCAGCTAAAGGAACTGGTCACTTTCCTGATCGAAGAATTCAAGGACGAGGGAATCAACATCTGTCTTCCGTCTCTTAGGATCGACGCGTTTTCTCTGGATGTGATGGGAAAGGTACAGGATATCCGAAAGAGCAGCTTAACCTTCGCGCCGGAAGCAGGCTCCCAGCGGATGCGGGATGTGATCAACAAGGGGCTGACCGAAGAGATCATCTTAGACGGCGCAGGCCAGGCCTTTGAGGGCGGATGGAATAAGGTGAAGCTGTACTTTATGCTGGGGCTTCCGACTGAGACCGAAGAGGATATGAAAGCAATCCCAAGGCTTGCGGACAAGATCGCAAGACGGTATTACGAGATTCCCAAGGACAGGCGCAACGGTAAATGTCAGATCACGACAAGCACCTCCTTCTTTATTCCCAAGCCGTTTACTCCGTTTCAGTGGGCGAAGATGTATGATAAGGAAGAATATGTTGCAAGGGCGGCAGTTGTCAAGCATGAGTTCCAGGGGCAGCTCAACCGCAAGAGCCTTAAGTACCACTGGCACGAAGCAGATGTAACGGTGTTAGAAGGCGTGTTTGCCAGAGGAGACCGCAGACTTTCCAAGGTCATCCTGGAAGCATACCGTCTGGGATGTCTCTATGACTCCTGGACTGAGACCTTCGACAATGAGAAATGGATGCAGGCATTTGAGAATACCGGCGTAGATATCGGATTCTATAATCTTAGAGAAAGGGACTCAGACGAGATCTTCCCGTGGGATTTCATTGATATCGGCGTGACGAAGGATTTCCTGTATCGGGAGTGGGAGAGGGCAATGAAAGGTGAAGTGACTCCTAACTGCCGGGTGAGATGTTCCGGCTGCGGCGTCATGAAATACAAAGGAGGTGTCTGCATTGAAAGCAAGAATTAAGTTCCGCAAATACGGAGTGATGCGGTTTATCGGGCATCTGGATGTGATGCGTTTCTTCCAGAAGGCAATGCGGCGGGCCGGGATTCCGATCGCATTTACAGGAGGATACAGCCCGCATATGATCATGTCATTTGCGCAGCCCTTAGGAGTCGGCATCACCAGCGACGGAGAATATCTGGATATCGAATTGAAGGAAGAGATCGATCCGCAGGAAGCGGTCCGGCGCCTGAATGAGGTGTCGGTAGAAGGAATCGAAGTTGTGAATTTCTGCCGGATACCGGATGATAAGAAGAGCAGCGGCATGACCATTGTTGCGGCGGCAAGCTACAAAGCCATACTTCTGGAATCCGCCGGATCTGCAGATGTTCCCAGGGCTTTCCCTGAATCATGGAGCGGGAAAGCAGACGAATTCCTGCGGCAGGAAAGTATAGTAGTCCTGAAAAAGACTAAGAGAAGCGAAACACAGGCGGACATTAAACCGATGATCTATCAGATGAAGCTTGAGGAAGACGGAATCTATCTGTTTCTGGCCGCCGGGAGCGAGCAGAATCTGAAACCAGACCTTGTAATCCGGGCTTTTCTGGAATTTATCGGAGAAGATCCTGACGGTGTTCCTTTTCACTACCACCGTATTGACGTGTATGCCAGGAATATTTCGGAGCCAAAGAATTCCCATAAGTTCATCCCGTTAGATTCTGTTTCCTGCTGAAGAAGAAAAGGAGTATCCGAATATGAGCAAAAAAGAAGTGAAGACCAATGCCATGCGCATTCTGGACCGTCAGAAGATTCCCTATGAGTATGAGGAATACGAGTGCAAAGAATTCATGGACGGTATACAGGTCGCAGACCAATTGGGCTATGACCATTCGCTGGTATACAAGACATTGGTCACGACAGGGAAGACGGGGCAGCACTATGTGTTTGTGATCCCCATCGAAGAAGAGATTGATTTCAAGAAGGCGGCGAAGGTGGTGGGAGAGAAATCGCTGGAGATGCTGCACTTAAAAGACCTGACCTCCGTGACCGGCTACATCCGCGGCGGATGCACCGCCATTGGAATGAAGAAGCAGTATCCGACGGTCATCCACGAAGCTGCCGAAGAGTTGGAGTACATGTATGTCAGCGGCGGCAAATTGGGGATGCAGTTAAAGCTTCGGCCGGCAGATCTCAAGAAAGCCTCCCATGCAGAGTTCGCAGATGTGATCCGATGAAATTCTCATTATAATAAGAAAAGGAGCAAATATGAATACAGTGATATTTGATGTGGGTAATGTACTGGCCGGTTATGACTGGGCGGGTTATCTTAAGACCTTCCGCTATCCGGCAGACGTCTACGAACGGGTGGCGGATGCAGTATTCCGTAATGCGGACTGGGAGGAGGGTGACCGGGGCAGGATCTCTGCAGAAGAATGGCTTCATCTCTTCATAGACAATGCGCCGGACTTAGAGACAGAGATCCGGGAAGTATTCGCGGGCTTTGAAGGGACGATCGTTCCGCTTGATTATACAACGGACTGGCTTGCATATTTCCGCAGGCAGAACTATAAGCTCTATTATCTGTCCAACTATTCCTGTGAATTGTATCATCGCACCAGGGACAAGCTTCGGTTCCTTGAAGATTTCGACGGCGGAATCTTCTCCTTCGAGGTGAAATGCATCAAGCCGGAGGAAGAGATCTACCGTCTGCTTCTTGACCGGTATCAGATCCGTCCAAAAGACGCCGTATTCTATGACGACCGTCCGGAGAATGTGGAAGCTGCCAGAAGACTTGGGTTGAACGGCGTCGTATTTCATGAAGATATTCCATTGCAGATGATGGAAAAATAGTGTATACTGAGCGTCAGTATGAAATACAGTTTGGAGGATTACAGGAAAGATGAATAAGGTCGTAAAATTTGGTGGAAGCTCACTCGCGAATGCAGAACAGTTTAAGAAGGTCGCAAGGATCATCCAGAAGGATGAGTCCAGAAGGTATATCATTCCGTCCGCACCGGGGAAACGTACGCCAGATGATACAAAGGTAACAGATATGTTATACAGCTGTTATAATCTTGCCATCATGGAGGACGAGTATGAGGAAGAATTTGAAGAGCAGTTGTCCGCGATCCGGGCGCGTTATGACGAGATCATAGAGGGACTGGGGCTTGCTGTTGACCTGACCGAAGAATTCAAGACCATCCGCACGAATTTCGCCAGGAAGGTGGGAAGAGACTATGCCGCTTCAAGAGGAGAGTACCTGAACGGAATCCTGATGGCGGCTTATCTTGGGTATGAATTCATTGACGCGGCGGACGTGATCTTCTTTGACGCGGCGGGGAATTTTGACGGGGAGAAGACGAACGCCGTACTGTCTGCGAAGCTTGAGGAGACAGAGCGGGCGGTGATTCCCGGATTCTACGGTTCGATGCCGGATCAGAAGGTCAGGACATTCTCAAGAGGCGGATCAGATATCACCGGATCCATCGTTGCCAGGGCCATCAAGGCGGATATGTATGAGAACTGGACCGATGTGTCGGGATTTCTGATCGCAGATCCGCGTGTAGTTAAGAATCCCAAGGCCATTGACGTGATCACTTACCGTGAGCTTCGGGAATTATCCTACATGGGCGCAACGGTCCTCCATGAGGATGCCATCTTCCCGGTAAGGAGAGAAGGGATTCCCATCAATATCCGCAATACCAACTCTCCGGAAGACAAGGGGACTCTGATCGTAGAGGGGACCTGCAGGAAGCCGAGATTCGTGATCACCGGGATCGCCGGCAAGAAGGATTTTGCCTCCATCACAGTGGAGAAGGCTATGATGAATTCCGAAGTCGGATTCTGCAAGAAGGTGTTGGAGGTATTCGAAAAGAACGAGATCTCCATTGAACATATGCCGTCCGGAATCGATACCATGACTATCTTCGTACATCAGGATGAATTCGAAGAGAAGGAACAGAAGGTGATCGCGGGGATCCACCGGATGGTGGAACCGGATTTCCTGGAACTGGAATCAGACCTTGCCCTGATCGCCGTCGTAGGGCGCGGAATGCGGGCTACCCGCGGCACATCAGGACGGATCTTCTCTGCCCTGGCTCATGCCAATGTCAATGTGAAGATGATCGATCAGGGATCCAGCGAATTAAACATCATCATCGGTGTCCGGAATCATGACTTCGATGATGCGATCAATGCGATCTACGATATATTTGTCAAGACTATGATCTAGGAAGGAGCCGCAATGAATATATTATTTTTCCTGAAGCCCAAAAGCGAGCTGGCCTACATCAACGATTACCATACGCTCCGTCAGGCTTTGGAGATCATGGAATACCACAAGTATTCTTCGGTGCCCATCCTGAACAAGGAGGGGAAATATGTCGGTTCCATCACGGAAGGTGACCTCCTCTGGTCTTTGAAGCGCTGGAACCTTCTGAACCTTAAGGATGCGGAGGATATCAGCGTCATGAAGATAGAACGCCGGCTTGATTACCAGTGCGTGACGGCCAAGTCCAAGATGGAGGACCTGATCGGACGTGCCATGGAGCAGAACTTCGTGCCGGTGGTGGACGATGAGGGACATTTTATCGGAATGATCACCCGGCGTGACATCATCGAGTACTGTTATACTAAGATGAAAGGCGGTAAGAGAGATGATCATTGATTTTCACACACATATGTTTCCGGATAAGATCGCGAAAGGGACGTTGGATTATCTGGAAGGGATATGTAATACCCGGCCTTTTACGGACGGTACCTATGCCGGGCTTGCCGGTTCAATGGCTAAGGCCGGGATCGGCCTGTCGGTAGCGCTTCCGGCCGTCACGAAGGTCTCCCAGGTGGATTCCATCAACCGGTTTGCCGCACAGTATCAGGAGGACCCGATCATTTCTTTCGGCGGGATCCATCCGGAATGCGGCAACTACAAAGAGATCCTGCGTCAGGTGAAGGATCTGGGTATGAAGGGGATCAAGCTTCACCCGGATTATCAGGATATGTATTTCAACGACATTCGTTATAAGAGGCTGGTTGCATACGCATCAGAACTTGACCTGATCATCACCGTCCATGCAGGCGTCGATCCCAAATCTCCCAATGACGTCCACTGTACGACGCAGATGATACTGGAACTGGTCAGAGAGGTACAGCCCGGGAAATTAGTGCTGGCTCACTTAGGGGCCAATCAGCTCTGGGATGAGGTGGAAGCGTATCTTGTCGGTCTGGATGTTTATTTCGACACGGCGGTTGTGTTAGACCAGATGCCTAAGGAACAGTTTATCCGCATCGTACGTGCTCACGGCGCGGATAAGATTCTCTTTGCGACCGATTCTCCCTGGGCGGGGCAGAAGGAATTCGTTCAGCTTCTTTCTGACATGCCCCTTACACAGGAAGAGAAGGAGCTGATCTTCTCTAAGAATGCATGCAGGCTGCTTGGTATGGAAGGTTAAGTTTGGAAAATTAATGCATTTCAGGCTTGAATTTTGCCGAATCATGTGTTATGATATACCAGTATGCCGCACAATGAGGTTTCCAAGTATCCTGTGAATCTTCAGGATCACCGCAATTGGCGAGTAATGATAATAGGAGGTGCCATATGTACGCGATTATAGCAACAGGTGGTAAACAGTACAAAGTAGCCGAAGGCGATATCATTAAAGTAGAGAAGCTTGGTGTAGAAGCTGGCGAGACTTATACATTCAACCAGGTGCTTGCAGTAAGTGACAGCGAATTAAAGGTAGGGAATCCGACCGTTGCAGGAGCAACTGTAGAAGCTTCTGTAGTAGAGAACGGAAAAGCCAGAAAAGTCATTGTTTACAAGTATAAGAGAAAAACTGGATACCATAAGAAGAATGGTCACAGACAGCAGTATAC
>CANDQP010000055.1 GCA_947388185.1 uncultured Dorea sp.
CGTATCCTTACTATGTGCAGGCGGATATCTATGTCCATGCCACCAGATACGAAGGGAAGAGCATAGCCATCCAGGAGGCGCAGACCCTGGGATGTGCGGTGATCGCTTCGGACCGCAACGGGAACAGGGAACAGATCGAGAACGGGCATGACGGAATCCTCTGTGAACTTGACCCGCAGGCGATCGCAGAGAGTATTATAGAGTTATTAGAAGATAAGGAGAAGAGAAAGGCACTTGGGGGAGCAGCAGCGAAGAAAGATATGACACAGGTACAGGAGCTTAAGATGCTGTTAGAGCTTTTATAAGAGGTAATAGCATGAAGAGAAAAGAATTACTGATTATTATACCGGCCTACAATGAAGGAAGTAATATCCGGAAGGTGCTGACAGACCTTAAGCAGTTCAGCGACTGGGCGGATATTCTGGTTATCAATGATGCTTCTACGGATTCTACGAACTGGATCGTGAAGGAGATGCAGTATCCGATGATCTCCCAGCTCTTCAACATGGGATACGGCTGTGCGCTCCAGACCGGCTATAAGTGGGCGATCCGCAGGAATTATCAGTATGTGATCCAGATGGACGGAGACGGGCAGCATGATGTAAGCAATATTCCCCGCCTCTTTGAGAAACTTAAGGAGAAGGATGAGGACGGACGGTATCCGGACATTGTGCTTGGCGCAAGGTTCATGAAGGACAGCGCGGATTTCTCGGTTTCCTTCCTTAAGAAAATTGTGTATTCTATGTTCCGGTTCGTGATCCGTAAGATTACAGGCAATCACATCTCGGATCCGACTACCGGGCTGCAGGGACTTAACAGGAAGGCGTTTCTTTATTATTCGAAATACAATCATTTTGACGATAAGTATCCGGATGCAAATATGCTGACCCTGATGATGCTGATCAGGTTCCGGGTGGTGGAGATCCCGGCGGTGATGCATCAGCGTCAGGAGGGGAAGAGTATGCATTCCGGGCTTAAGCCGCTCTGGTATATGCTCAGGGTGTGCTACAGTATCCTGATCGTATTGTTCCAGGTCAAGGTGCTGAAGATGGATATGGGGGTCGGGCTTAAGAGTGCGGATAAGATATAGGGGCGGCGGAAGATTTGTCAGGGCAGAATATAAAGAGAGCAGTGAACCGCTGCCGAATCCCGGATGCGGATGGTATCATGTCTATACATTTACGGCAAAGCCTCCGCCGGACGGGCGCCCGGTAGAAGAAGAGACGTGGCTTGACGAAGATTGCCGCAGGGAACAGCTTGCATTGGTGCTGATCGATATCGGTGCTTATCAGGCAAAGGAGTTGCCTTTGGAAGCGCTGGCTCATATCGAGGAGATCTTCCGCTTCTTCCGGCGGGAAGGGAAACAGATGATCCTGCGGTTTGCCTATGATATCAGAGGTGAGGCGCGGGTCAGGGAGCCTTCGGATATCACACTGGTGAGACGGCATATGGAACAGCTCGGCGGTATCATCTGCAGATATGCGGCGGATATCCTGGTCGTACAGGGAATTCTGGTCGGTAACTGGGGTGAGATGCACGGATCCCGGTTTCTTGACGAAGTGTCGCTGTGTACGCTCACTCGTATCTGGTATCGTTCAATCGGGGAACGATGCCATCTCGCGGTGCGCACCCCGGCCCAGCGGCGTCAGATCATGGGAAAGGAAGCGGAAGGGAGCGGGATGGAAGATCGGCTGGCTCTCTTCAATGACGGAATCTTTGGTTCACCCTCAGATCTGGGCACCTATGGCGAGGGTGAGTTTGAGGGTGCGGACGCGGCCGGCAGACGGTCGTCTGAGGAGGAGCTTCGATGGCAGGATCGGCAGATGGACGGCGTGCCAAACGGCGGGGAAACGCTTCCGGGTCCGGAGAAGATCGGATATCGTCTGGCGGCAGAGAGAATGAGAAGGATGCATCTGTCTTATCTGAACAGTATCTACCATCCGGAACGGTTAAATGTGTGGAAGAATGAGAAGGTGGAAGAGCCCGGCTGCTGGCACGGTGTAAGCGGTTATGATTATATCGGACGTCATCTTGGATACCGGTTTGTTGTTCGTGATGTGAAGAAGAAGGGTGAGCTGCTTAAGATCACGGTGGAGAACTGCGGATTCGCCAGTCTGTGCGAGGAAGCGGACTGCTGCCTGGTGACACAGGCAGACGGCAGGGAGATCGGCTGCAGCGCGATCCTTACAGACGCGAGACAATGGAGGAGCGGGCAGGCGGTCGTCTTACGCGCCGGACTTCCTCAGGGAAAGAACCTGGGGAGGCGCCTTAGATTCTTCCTTCGATTGAGCAGGCGGTCAGACGGGAGAATCATCAGGTTCGCCAATCAAGGCGCGGGAGAACAGGTGTTACTTGGAGAATTCAGGGAGGATACCAAGGTTCAAAGTTCCAAGGGGACAGCCGTATTCTTCATGGAATAGGGCGTCATTGGCAAGGAGGACTTCGCAGCCGGTGACCGGATCGCAAATTTTCAGATACAGGTCATAGGTACCGGCGATGTAATCATGGACATTCAGCGGAATCTCAAGGTGATTCGAGGTCCCGGATGTCCAGAAGCGTGTGTCAGTCTCGACCGGTATCTTGTATGTCCATTGCGTGCCGGTATGTCTCATGAACAGAAAGACGTTAAAAGGACGGTAGCAGCCTGAGAAGCCTGTATTCTCCAGGGTTACAGTCAGGCGGGCGTCCTTCTCGAAGGGGCCGGCGTGGGAGAAACCAGACTCTCTGACAACATAACGGTATCCCAGATGCGCGGAGATATAGTCAAGGCCGTTCACCCCGTTATAGGGGGAATCTTCGGTGCAGGTACTGGCCTTCCATTTGTCCAGTACATTCTGGTCATAGTTTCCGTTCAGATAGGAAACGTGGGAGGTGCTTAAGTCCGCGACAGCAGCTTCAAAGTCGTTGTAAGGATTGTCAATGACCACTTCGCCGCCGTTGGGTACATAGTTACACAGCCGATTCTGGAAGGCGATCTCTTCTTCGCGGGTGAGCTTCCCGGTGAGCGGGGCAGAGGCGGGGTCGTTGGGATCCCAGTAGGTATCAAGATCTGTACTTGATCCAAGCATCCCGTCGTTGAAAAGTCCAAGGCGCGACGGCAGGGAACCGTCGAAGGCCTGGTCTTGCGCAGGCGGTTCGGACGAACCGGAAAGTGTACGCCATTGCTTCGGTGTACGGACGGACAGGAAGATGTCTTCGGAGACGACCGACTCAAGATGATTGATGAGGGTGAGCATCTGTTCATACCCTTCATAGTTGGAGCCGTGCATCTCCCCCCAGGAGCCTATGAAGAGCCCCTGGAGAATATAGACGCAGTCGGTATACTGGTTCACTACCTCCGCGGTCTGTGACATATGTGTGAGGATCTGGTCCAGGCTTCCTGGTTCCCGTTCCCGGGCATTCCCATCCCAGTCGTAGAGGAAACGCACGATCAACTGCCTTCCGGTGGAGTGCCATGCCGCAAGCAGTTCATTCAGAGACTGCAGGGCGGCGTCGCTTAGAGGGCCGGCCGCGTAATTCTGCAGGTTGAATTCCAGAAGCTCAAGACCCGGCTTATATGTCATACTGCGGATCGCGGACAGTTCAGAGGGAGCGGTATCAGAAAGCGTATAGTGATGGATCTCATACCATCCGATATAAGGATTGGAGATTTCGGCAGTAGATTCTGTATAGGTATCTGCCTGATAGTCGGTAAATCGTAGATTTTTGTATAAAAACCAGGCTCCTGCGGCCAGAACGGCGCAGAAAACCAGAAGGATAGCTGCAAGTATTTTTTTCATTCCCATATAACGTGATTCCCCATCTTTGTAATAATATTCAGACGGACTTGCCGTCCGGTAAAGTATACCATATGAAATGGGTTTCTGCCAAGAAAAATTAGGAGGGAAGTATTCGATGAAAAATATATCAGTAATTATCCCTATGTATCATGCGGAGGCGTTCATCCGGCAGTGCGTCCGTTCCGTACAGGATCAGAGCGAACAGAACTGGGAGCTGATCATAATAGATGACGGTTCGACGGATCTGGGACCGGCGATCTGTGAGGAGCTTAGAAGGGAGGATGACAGGATCCGCCTGTACAGGCAGGAGAATAGCGGAGTTTCGTGCGCGCGGAACAAGGGAATTGACCTTGCGGATGGAAAGTACGTCTTCTTTCTGGACAGTGACGACATGATCCATCCCCGGCTGTTTGAGGAAATGCTCAGGCAGGCGGAGGGAGATGACTGCGGATTGGTGTTCTGCGGTTATGCACTGGCGGACAGCAAGAGCGGTACGCCTGTCTGTCATTCATTCACCAGCGGGGAAGCCGATGCTCACCTGCAGTGGCAGACCGCAAAGGGTCGGGAAGTGCAGGAGTGGTTTCATAAGAAATATATCAATGAGATGTCGGGAATCGGCGGTAAGCTGATCAACAGAGAAGCGATCGGCACGCTGCGGTTTGACCGGGAACTGGTCAATGGCGAGGATACGTATTTTCTGTATCAGTTGGTCTGTAAGGGGATACGTTCGGCCTATACTTCCAGCAGATGGTATTATTACCGGATGCATCCGGAGAGCGTGACGCATTCTGCAGATACAAGAAAGGCTGACAGATATTATGAGTGCAGCAGACGGATCCGGGACAGTGAGTACCGAAGGGGGAATCTTGACTATGCCCTGACCTGGGAGATCCTCCTCACCGGACAGATCGAGAAGAATCATGCCGCGCAGGGAGGGAATCACGGGATTGCTGCCGCGGAGAGAAAGCATCCCATGTTCAGAAGGATGTATCTGAGTAATCAGGTCTTGTTTTACAGTTGTTTCTATTGTTATCCGTTGTATGTGATCCTGAAGCGGGTCATGGCAATCCTGCAGGATGGCCTTCATATCTATTCTATGAAGGATGTGAGAGAAGTCTTCTGCCGGATATCGGGAAGGAAAGGAGATTCAAGGATGAAGAGGAAAATTGCGGATGTAGGGATCCTGACATTCCACTGCTCGAATAACTATGGAGCCATGCTGCAGGCTTATGGGCTTAAGCGCTATCTGCAAAGCAGACGGATCCGGACAGATATTGTCCGTTATGAACCGGTATATATGACAGGGCGGCACTGGTGGATCCCCTACTCGCCCATCAAGGGGCTTAATGGACGGATCTGGGGAGTGCTGAATATGTGGAACGGATTCCTTACCCATATGCGCATGAGAGAGGATTTCTCAAGGCAGCGCAGGAATATGAACCGTTTCCGTTTCCGACATCTGGTCGATAAGAGGAAGCATCGGGTGTTGTTTGAGAGAGGGCTTACAAGACTGCCTTACCGGTACTATGTGGTGGGAAGCGATCAGATCTGGAACCCGCATATTACCTGCGGACTCCGCAAAGCATATTTCGGTGCATTCGAGAATCAGCAGAAGAAAAGAGTGATCTCCTATGCTGCAAGCTTCGGCAGTTCAGAGCTGGATTCTAAATACGACAGGGAATTCTCGGAACTGATCGGGCATGTGGACGCGGTCTCGGTCCGGGAAGAGGCGGCGGTCCCCTATGTGGAGAGGCTTAGCGGCAGGGAGGTTACCGCAGTCTTAGATCCGGTGTTCTTCCTTGAGAGGGAAGACTGGCGGAAGGTGGAGACGGAGCCGGAGAGGGAAGGATTCATCTTCCTGTACATTACGGAGAAGAATGAGGCGATGACGGAATACGCCAGACGGCTGTCCCATGAGACCGGACTTCCGGTGGTAGAGGTGCGGGCGACGATGATCGGAGCGGATGCGGACTTTGAGGTAGATCACGGGGCAGGACCTTCGGAATTCTTAGGGTATATAGATAAAGCGGACTATGTGGTGTCGAATTCCTTCCACGCGGTAGCGTTCTGTATCATTTACCGGAAACGGTTCCTGGCGTTTGCCCACAGCAATCTGGGCGCGAGGGTCAGAAATATCCTTAAGATCCACGGGCTTTTGGAGAAGCTATATGAACTTAACGGTGACAGCGCGGTCGATTGGCAGAGGGCGAGAGAGCAGATGGATGCGCCTGTGGACTGGGATGAGGCAGGAAGGAAGACGAAGGAACAGACGAAGCTTGCGGGCGGTTTCCTGATGAAGAATATCGGCGGCATTGCCGACTGACGGCTGGGAGGAGAGGAATGGAACTATATACGAACAAAGAGGAATGCTGCGGCTGCGGCGCCTGTGCGGCAGCCTGCCCCGCGGCAGCCATCCATATGGCATGGGACCGGGAGGGATTCTTATATCCAAGAGTGGATCAGGAGAAATGTATTGACTGCAAGCGGTGCGAGAAGGTCTGCCCGCTGAAAAAGGAAGACCGGACAGAGCGGGAGCGGTTATATCTTGGCGTGCAGGCCAGGGATGACAAGGTCCGGCATGCAAGCTCGTCCGGCGGGATGTTCCCGCTGCTGGCGGATTATGTATTCAGGCGTCAGGGCGTAGTCTTTGGTGCGGCGTATACCAAGGATATGAGGGTGCTGCACAGAGAAGCCCGCAATCCGGCGGAGCTTGAACGGCTTAAGAGGACGAAATATGTCCAGAGTAACTTAAGAGGCGTATACCGGAAGATTGAAGCATATCTTAAGAAGGACCGGTGGGTATTGTTCTGCGGAACGCCTTGTCAGGTGCAGGCATTAATGCTGTATCTCGGCCAATCTTATGATAAGCTTCTGACGACGGATCTGGTCTGCTACGGAGTGCCGTCTCCGGGTGTCTGGAGGTCCTATGTGAGATACCTGGAGCGAAAGAAGAAGGGGAAGATGACGGATTTTTCGTTCCGGGATAAGCGGAACCAGGACAATGGGCATGTCTGTTCTTATGTGATAGACGGAACCGAATACGCAGAGAAGCTGAACAGTAATCTCTACTGCCGGATGTATTTTGCTGATGACACGGTGCGTCCGTCCTGTTATAATTGTAAGTATTGTACGCCAAAGAGGAACAGTGATCTTACGATCGGTGATTTCTGGGGGCTTGACAAGGTGAAGCCCAAGATGGACGACGGGATGGGGACATCCATGGTGATCGTCCATACAGAGAAGGGAAGAGCCGTGTGGGAGGACATAAGGGAAGAGACATCCTGGTTTGCCTGTGAGGAGGAGAATGTTCTTCAGCCGCGCCTGGTCAGCCCGACACTTATGCCAAAGGGCAGGAAAGGGTTTATGGCATTCTACAGGATGCTGCCGTTTCCTGTGTTTGCGGTGTTATTCTCGGCGGTATTGTTCGCCAGGGACGTACGAAGGAGGATAAAGGGATGTTAGAAATGTTCAAGTATCTGACCGGAGTGTTGGAGAAGAAGGAGCAGCGGACGTGGAAAATGCTTCTGTTCGCCGGATTGTTAAGTCCTGTGGTGGATGTATTCAGCTTCTCCGTGATCATCTATGTGATCAATATCGTGGTAGAGGCGAATCAGGCTTCCCCCCGGCTGATCTCATTTACACTCTTTATGGTGATCCTGTCGCTTCTGAAAGCCTTCTTTGAATTGTACAAATGTAAGATATCTAACCGGTTCATTTACAACGGTGCGCAGAAACTGTCGCTTAAGATCTACGAGCAGCTTATCAAGGAGGATCTGAGCGAGCATAACAAGAAGAGTGCGATGCAGGCGCTTACAATGGTGCGCAATGATACCACGAGCTGTATCCAGATCATCGTGGACTGTATCGGGATCTGGGTCAATGGCATCACCATGGCAGGCTATGGGGTGCTGCTGATCTATGTGTCCAAATGGATCGGTGTTGTAAGCAGTCTGATATTGGCGGCGCTTATGGCGCTTGTGTTCCTGCGGACGCGGGCTCAGATGATCGCCTATGGAGAGAAGAGCAGAGCCTATGCCATCAAGGCGAATTCACAGATCACGATCGCATTTGGGTCATTTAAGGAGATGAAGATGGATGACCGTTCGGCGTTTGTCCTGTCCAAATATCAGGATGCCAGCAGCGGTTATGCAAAGGTGCAGGGAGAGTACAGGTATAAGATCGACAGTATCAGCGTCATCATGCAGAATTCTATTATGGCGGCGATGTTCACCGTGCTTGCCATCATTCTACTGGTGGGATCTAATCTGGCGGCGATCCTGGCGCCTATGGTCGTGTATATCACGGCGCTGGTTCGGATGCTTCCCATGGCATACAATGTGTTAAGCGGACTGAATAATGTGGAATTCGCTAAGAAGCCCTATGCGTCTTTGAGGGAAAGTATTGCCGGATATGAGAGGATCAAGGAAGAGGAGCAGAGATCCGAAGGGATCCGCAAGAAGAAGCTGACCTTCAAGGAAGGTTTATCGGTAAGGGATCTGACCTTCGGCTACGTGGAGGGAAGGAAGATCTTCGAGGATGCTTCCATAGATATCCCGGTCGGGTGTTCTATCGCCGTTATCGGAGCTTCGGGGGCGGGGAAGACCACATTCCTGGATCTGATCCTGGGGTTATTGAAGCCTCAGGGAGGCCATGTATTCTATGATGATTATGATATTGTGGCTCATAGGGATTCTGAAGGCCCCTGCAGGGCCAGTATGGGAGAACTGGTATGTTATATCCCCCAGACAGTCTATTTGAACGGCGAGACGATCCGGAACAATGTGGCGTTCTTCGAGGATGAGAACCAGATAGATGATGCGAGAGTGGAAGAATGCTTAAGATGCGCCCAGATCTGGGAGGATGTTGCCCGGATGCCGGACGGAGTCCACACGCTGATCGGGGAGAACGGGACGGCGATCTCGGGGGGACAGAGGCAGAGGGTTGCCCTTGCAAGGGCGTTATACAAGGACTTTGAGCTTCTGGTCATGGATGAGGCGACGGCGGCCCTTGATATGGAGACGGAGAGGGCTGTGATCGACTCGATCCGCCAGGTGAAGGGGAATAAGACGCTTCTGATGGTGACGCATCATATGAGCCTTGCAAATGAGTGTGATGTGGTCTATAAGATCGAGAATCAGAAGATCGTGCAGGTGAAATGATCAGCGGCGAAAAGAATGAATGGAAAGGATGCTCACAGATGAAAAGTTCATGGATTGTTAAGATTGCCTGTTCTGTACTGGTAATCTGTATGGTATGCCTGTTGTACATACAGGCGGGAAAGGTTGTGATAGAAGAGAAGGTATTGACGAAGAGAGAGATAGACCAGGAACTCAGGGGAGTCTGGGTGTCTACAGTGGTGAATTTAGATTACCCTGTCACTCCGACTACATCTTCGGAACAGTTGAAATACCAGGCGGATACGATACTTGAGGATGTGGATGAGAGCGGATTTAACGCGGTGTTCCTGCAGGTGCGTCCGTGTTCGGATGCGTTTTACAAGTCGGCCTTCTATCCATGGAGCAGTTTCCTGACCGGGCAGCAGGGGGCGGCGCCTGATTCTGAATTCGATCCGCTGGCTTACTGGGTGGAGAAGGCGCATGAAAGGAATATAGAGCTGCATGCATGGCTCAATCCCTACCGGATTGCCAGGAATCAGAAAGAGTGGGACGGCCTGGCTGAAGCATCTCCTGCCAGACAGCATCCCGACTGGGTGATCCAGTACGGGGCCGGATATTATTTTGACCCGGCGATTCCGGAGGTACGCCAGCTTGTACTCGACGGTGCGCTGGAGATCGTTCAGAATTATGAGGTTGACGGGATCCATCTGGATGATTATTTCTATCCGGGGTCGAATTTTAACGATATCAATTCTTATAATAAGTATGGGAAGGATTTCCCGGATATCGGCGACTGGCGGAGAGACAATGTGAATACTCTGGTGAAGAGCCTGGATGAAAAGCTTCATGAAGCCGATCCGGAGATTGAATTCGGCATCAGCCCGGCGGGAGTGTGGGCCAGCGATAACATGAATCCGGAGGGAAGCGCTACAACCAGTGATTATTCCTCTTATTATGTATTATTTGCAGATACCAGAGAATGGGTGAGAGAAGGCTGGGTAGATTATCTTGCGCCGCAGCTTTACTGGGCGAACGGAGATGAGTGGGCAGATTTCACGGTGCTGCTTGACTGGTGGACGGAAGTGTTCAAGGAAGCAGACCGGGACGATGTGGAGTTATTTATCGGACTTGCGGATTATAAGACGGTAGAGGAAGGAAGCGAGGCCGGCAGCCCGTGGTACGGCGGCCGGGAGCTTGCGGCTCAGATGGAGGCCTGCAAGGAGAATGCGAAGGTTGGCGGGACGATACATTTCCGTTATCGGTTTACTGCTGACAGCCCGGATATTCAGCGGGTGCTGAAGGATGCGTATCCGGACAGAGAGCAGGAGGAGAGTGCGGAATAATGCAGAAGGACTTCTTGAGAAAGTAAAAGGAGACGGATGAATGAGTCAGAAAAATTTTGGATTAGTGGATGGCAGGGTATCAGTAGTTACGCCTGTATATAACGGGGAAACGCATCTCGCGAAGATGCTGGATTCGGTGTTGGCTCAGGATTATCCCCAGATCGAGATGATCCTGGTAGATGACGGCTCTGAGGATAGAACCATCCAGGTTGCCAGGGAATATCGGGAGAAATTCGCTGACAGGGGATACGAATACCGGATCGTACAGGCGGAGCATAAGAATGCTTCCGCGGCGATCAACCAGGGATTACCATATGTGACCGGAGAATACCTGATCTGGCCGGACAGTGATGATGTGCTGAAGCCGGAGTCGGTGAGCAGGCGGGCAGCATATCTGTGTGCGCATCCGGATATTCAGTGTGTGCGGTCCTTGTCCTATTATTATGATGCCGTTACCGGCGAGCGCAGCGAGAAGGCAGATGAGCAGAGGGGGGATCTTGCGAACACGGATCTCTTCTGGGATATCCTGGAATCGAAGACCTTCGTCTGCTGCGGGTGCTATATGCTGCGGACAGCAGAGTTTTTCGACATTTATCCGGACCGCCGGATTCCGGAGTACAGTGTGGGACAGAATTTCCAGATGCTGCTGCCATTCATGTACCGGCATGCCTGCCCGACGATCCGGGAGGAGTTATACGGAGTTTCTATCCGAAGCGGCAGCCACTCAAGGACTGCGCTTACCCGGGCGCAGGAGGAGAAGAAGTACAGTGATTATGAGAAGCTGGTGGATGAGATCGCGAAGCTCTGCGGGATCAGGGACCAGCAGTCCCTTAAGCGGATCGCCTGTTGGAAGGCGGGACGCAGATATAAGATCGCGCTGAAATACGGGCGCAGAAAACAGGCGCTCCGTGCGCTGCGCCTGCTGCATAAGTACGGGGGATTCCATCTTACGGAAGCCCTGAAGGAGATTATCTGGCTGTATTTTGTAAATGAATGGGTGGAGGAGAAGGTCTACCCGGTCTATCAGCGGCTCGTCTCCTTGTTTTCAAGATAGATATAACTGATCCGGCTGATCATATGTACGGCCGGATAACACCTGAACCGGAAGAAGCATACAAGAATCTTCCTTGGCAGGATCCCATTTCTTAGATTGTATTTCATGGCCTCTCTGTATATCTTGTTCTTCTGCATTCTGACGCATAATCTGCAGTTCTCACGGTATGATCTGGTACTGTGAGGGCTGAAGATTCCATGGACCAGGACATAGGTCAGATTCTCCAGTGAATAGGAGTAGTAAGCATTCTCAAAGCATGAAAAAGCAGAACATTTCTCAAGGAGTTCCTTCACCTGTCTCTGTAATCTTATATGGTTCTCCAGAAGACTTGGATGAAAGCTCCGTGAAGAAGAGCCCCGGTGCATGTCATAATGATAGACTGGCTTTGGGATATAGGCACAGGAATCGGCTCTTAACTGGTATGCCAGATTAAAGAGCAGATCTTCCCCGATGGTGATATCCCGGGAGAATCGGATAGAATACCGGTCTATGACAGACCTTCTGTAAGCCCTGGCGCAAGGGGTGCGGAAATCCACATTGCCGTCTCCCGGAAGCTTTTCCGGCACCAGGATCCTTCTGATCAGTTCGTGCATATCTTCCTTCTCATAGTATATGGCGGAAGCGGTCTGCCTGTCTGTATTCCCTGACCTGTCGAAATCAAACAGCAGCAGATCCTTGTCCTGATACTCTGCGCATGCAGTCATCTCCAGGAAATCACTGGAAATATAGTCGTCAGAATCAATGAAGATGATCCAGTCGCCCCGGCATACACGAAGCCCAAGGTTCCGCGCGGCACAGACTCCCTGGTTCTCCTGGCTGATCAGTGTGATGCGGTTGTCCTGTTCCTTATACTTACGGCAGATATCGAGGCTTTGGTCGGTGGAACCGTCATTGATCAGCAGGAGTTCGAAATCTGTGTATGTGGAACTTAAAACAGAATCAATACAGCGGCTGAGGTATTTTTCAGTATTGTATACGGGAACGATAACAGAAATCATGAGTTTATCCTTTCTATCAGTCGTGGTGATAAGTGTTTTCTTTCATAATAGTATAAAAAAAGGAAGTGTGCAACAATTTCAGATGTGTATGCTTGAATGAGGGGGAAATCTTATGATATACTTGGGATATAGTTGATAAGGGGGCCATGAATATGTTTACATTCATAGTGACATGTTATAATCAGGCGGATGTGATCTTATATGCGTTGGAGAGCATCCGATACCAGATCGAGAGCTTTGGAGGGGATCAGAAGTTCCAACTGATCGTAACGGACGACGCCTCGACGGACGGAAGCCAGGAAGTGATCCGGCAGTGGATGAGCAGGAACCGGGGATTATTTGCGAAGACAGGCAAGATCTTCCGGGAGAAGAATCTGGGTATATGCCAGAACTATGTGGATGCGTTAAAGCATGCGGCGGGGAAGCGATTCGTCGTGCTGAACGGGGATGATCTGCTGGCCCCTGACAATCTGTTCGAGATTACGGACAGGCTCAAAGATCACGATATCGTGTGTACGGCCTTTATCAAATTCACCGGGTCCGGAGAGATGATCCGGCCGCACAATACTTATCTGGAGGTGGTGCTGCAGGAGATCATCGGGCGGAAATGCCTGCACCGGGCGATCAAGCTTGGATGTCCCATTATGGGAACGGCGGTGTACAGGAAGTCTCTGCTCACAGAAGAGGTCTATGACTTCATTCTGCGGTACCGGACGGCCAATGACAGGGCATGCTTCCAGAAGATTCTGGAGGAACATGCGGACATCCGCGTCTGTTATGTGAACCGTCCCATGATACTGTACCGGATCTCAGAGCATTCCATCTCGAATTTCCACAGTCCGACCAGACTGCTGCACAACAGGGAGATTGCCAAGCTGTGCAGGGCCGCGAAGGCATCGGAAAGATCGGCCTGGCAGCGGATGATGCTCTCCTGGCAGGAGAAGTCGGCGTATGTGAGGACGAGTTCGAATTATTTCGTAAGGCTCTTAAGATTCCTGTCGCCTTATTATTTCATCATGCTGTGGCTGTATGTGCGCAACTACGGCGAGATCAAGAAGATGGAGCGGCAGTTGATCGATCCAAACTGGGTCAACTGCCGGGACCATTATAAGAAGATCAAGACGAATGTGAAGAAGTATCTGAACTGGCAAGACTAAGTTATTTGCAGAATTAAGCTGTCTGCCGGTTCCGTGAAATCACCAGGGCAATCCCAAAGATCACGGCGGCGGACAATAACTGCATACCATAGTCAGTGAGGAGTGTGACGGTCTGTGCGCGGCTTAAGCTCTGATTGCCCGCCAGAAGTTTATTCGCCAGTTCATACCAGTATACGGGGAGGAACTGTGCGAAGGTTCGTACTCCTTTGCCAAGGATATCTAGGTCGACGAACACGCCGCATAAGAAGGACATTCCAAGGGAGATGATATTGACAATGACGCTGATCAGTTCGTCGCGGCTGATCAGAGTGCTCACCAGGAAGGCGAGGGACAGAGATACCAGCGTCATCAGGAAACTGTTCATCAGGTAATACGGCATATTCGGATCATTTACAAAATCCTTCCTATATAACAGGAACGGCATGAGGATGCAGATGAGCCAGACGATGATGCCTACCAGGATATATCCAAGTACCAACTGACGGTTCTGGCTGCGGACGGGGATTGCCGAGCACATCATCCGTCTCTTCACATCCGGGTTGTGGAACGCGATCATGATCGCTCCTAAGGAGTAGCAGAGGATGGAGATCAGGATGTAGGGAATGTACTGGAACATGAATGCATGGAGCGGCTGTTCCCCGCCGAATCCATTCTTGTCAAGCATCGTCACTTCTGCGGTATCCTTACTGTTTTCGATCACCTCTGCGACGGCGTCTGCAAGGGAGAATCCGCTGGCCGCCATGACTCGGACATCATTTAGGAATGTATTGATCTGCTGGTCCACGTAGAATCCGCTGTTGCTGCCCGGAATCTTGGTGACCGGCAGCATTTCTTCTCCGTACAGGCATCTGTCTTCAAAATCATCCGGAATTGTTACAATATAATACACCTCCCGATAGAACATTCGGTCCTGGATCACGGAAGGATCGTCGGGAAGATCTACTAGCGTGTGGTACTGTGCAAGGTAGCCGGCAAGCCCTCTGGCAAGCTTACCGCCGTCCCGGTCGATCACGGCAATATTAAGACTCTCCTGTTTGAAGCCGCTCTGATTGCCTCCCGTCATCTTCTGCATAGAGATGGCAATGGTCAGAAAGATCGCGATATACAGGAACATCATATGAATATTCCGTTTGGTGATGAGTAGAAATCCTTTAAATACTGTCATAGCGTTCCCTCCTTATACCTAAGAATGCGACTGTCAGCAGGCATACACACATCAGGGCAAGAATCAGCAGGCATCTGGTAAAACGTTCGGTGTCGTTGTAGATACCCAGGCAGTAGAATGCGTCGCTTAAGACGGCGGCCGGATTGATGCGGTTGATGATGGGACAGTGGAGTTCGATGATATTCTTCATATTTCCAAACATCAGACCGGCGAGGAACCCGGGAAACAGGGTGAATAAGACGGATATGCCCATCTTCATCCCAAGAGACATCCTGGTAAGGCAGCCGATGGCGATACCCATGCAGACTCCGATCATGCTTCCCATGAAATCCACCAACAGAAGGGCGCCGAGGTCATCCCCCAGGCTGATTCCAAGTACCTTGGTAATATACAGGCACAGGATCAGGATGTTGAAGAAATGAATCACAAAGAGCACACCCATATCTATGAGGACCAGTGTAAGCTTGTGGGTCGGCGTGATACTGCGTCTTGCGCCAAGCGCGGTTAAGTTTGCCTGACCGTCAAGGCTTGATTTGACGCCCAGGAAAGTGCCGGAGAGACAGGCATAGGCCACCAGCGCGAAGAAATACTGGACATTCGGATTCAGATCCTTGCCTGCAAGCGACATCTCTTGGGTAGTCTGACGGTAATCTTCTAAAGCGGCAACAGCATTCGGAAGATTCTCCGGGTGTGTCATGGCAATCTTCCTGAACATGGCGGCATTCTGATTATAGCTCTCAAGCAGAGAGGTCAGGATGCTTTCATTGAGCCCGTTCCTGGCAACGGTAAGGGAAGGTTCTTCTCTGATATAGTAGATTCCTGCAATCTCTTCTTCATTCAGGGCGTCTAAGGCCTCTGTCTCTTTGGAAATGTCCTGGATATCAAGCATCTCTTCTTCCATCATTGCGAGGTAGGATTCAAAGGCACGGGCATTTTCCGGGGAGGCATCTTCGCGGATCACGGCAACCTTGATCATATCCCATGCAGAATCACCGGTGGCCTCAAGACCGACGCGGCCGAACGACAGGTAGAAGAGGGTGCCGAGTATAATGGGAAAAGCCAGCGCCCAGAACATACTGGAATAATCCCGTATCATCTGCAGAAAACGATATTTGAACAAATGCAGCATTTTATCTCCCCTCCTTAATCTCTTAATTCCTTGCCGGTGATCTCAAGAAAGACATCGTTGAGTGTCGGCAGTTCTGAGAAGACGCGGCCGAAGCTTATGTCACGCTCCTTGAGGAAATTCAAGATGCGCACCAGATTGTGTCTGGCGGTGCTAAGCCGGATCTTCAATATTCTGTCTTCATAAGTTAAGTCAAAGACGTGGGGAAGGCCGCGGACTGCGGCAAGCAGCGTGTCGTCCAATTCTATGGCTTCAATGGTGATGGTCTCTCCGGTCTTGATCATCTGTTTCAGTTCCTCGGTGGTTCCTGTCGCCAGCACGCGGCCGTGGTCGATGATAGCGATCCTGGAACAGATCTGCTCCACCTCCTCCATATAGTGGGAAGTGTAGATAATGGTAGAGCCCTGCCGGTTAAGCTCGACGATCCCTTCTAAGATCTTGTTGCGGCTCTGGGGGTCGACGGCGACGGTAGGCTCATCCATGATGATCAGCCTTGGTTTGTGGACGATGCCGCAGGCAATGTTAAGCCTCCGAAGCAGACCGCCTGAGAGTTTCCTGGGACGCATCTTCCGGAAATCCG
This sequence comes from uncultured Dorea sp., assembly GCA_947388185.1. Classification (GTDB taxonomy): domain Bacteria; phylum Bacillota; class Clostridia; order Lachnospirales; family Lachnospiraceae; genus Sporofaciens. The sequence goes on from CANDQP010000055.1 coordinate 16,320, forward strand.
TAAGTCCTGTAAATGCGATGGCTTCTTCTACAAGGCTTTGGCGTTTTGCCTTGTCCCTGATGTAGAGCCCACAGAAGTAGTCGATATTTTCCTGGACGGACATCTGTTCAAATACGGCGACATTCTGCATGACTACGCCGATCTGTTTCTTGATGTCATAACTGTCAGGCTGCATGTTCCTGCCAAAAACGGTGATGCTGCCCTTGTCGTATTTTAACAGGGCAAGCAGGCAGTTGATAGCCGTCGTCTTGCCGGAGCCGTTAGGCCCTAAGAGCCCGAAGATCTCGCCCTCCTGTATGGAAAGTGTCAGATGGTCAAGTGCCACTAAGTCCTGGTATCTCTTCACCAGATTCTCTATCTGTATCATATCAGATGAACTCATAAAATTGCCTCCTTTATATGGTCAGATGATAACTTCTAAGGTTCATACTTGTAGTATAAAGAACAGGAGTATATAATGGTAGTGCCAAGTGTCAGAAGATAATGTGACATTTGTAATAAATGTGAGAATGCGATAGTGATAGCGTGAAGGAATTGGTGCGTACATGAAAACGGAGGAGGAAAGAGACATGAAACGCGTGGTGGATCAGGCCGTGTTATGGATCTATTGTCTGATGGCGGCAATCCTTGTGACGGTGGATATTCCCTTTGTGGCCGCGGCGCTTGGAGCGCTTCTGTATGCGTGCGCCGATTGTCTCATGAAGCCGGCGCTTCATCCGGTCAGGATCCGCAGATGCCTGGCCTGGCTTCTGTTTGGGTCTGCGTTGGCGTGTCCGAAGCTGTTTCTTTTTACCCCGCTGGTATTATATGGCATATTGGAAGAACGCCGCTATCTGCTGGCAGCGCTTTTTGGCGCGGGGAGTTTCTTTTCCTTTGCTTCGAATCCGGAAGCCGTCTGCTTTGCCGGAGTAGGGTGCCTGATTGCGGGACTTATGCAGTATCAGACGAGGGAGCATATCCTGATGGAGGAGAGATACAGGAGAACCAGGGATGACGGTGTGGAGAAGAATCTGCTGCTTCGGGAGAAGAATCAGAGTATCCTTAAGAACCAGGATTATGAGATCTATACGGCGACGCTACGGGAGCGGAACCGGATCGCCCGTGAGATCCACGACAATGTAGGCCATATGCTGTCCCGCGCGATCCTGATGGTGGGCGCTATGAAAGCGGTACACGGGGAAGGAAACCTTAAGGAGCCGCTGGGGCAGCTTAATGAGACCCTGAATGCGGCGATGACCAGTGTGCGGGAAAGTGTCCATGACCTTCACGACGAAGCGGTCAATCTTCGGGAGATTCTGGAGAGCCTGGTGAAGGATTTCACCTTCTGCCGGGCGCAGCTTGAGTATGATATGGGCTATGATGTGCCCAGGGAGATCCGGTATGGATTCATTGCCATAGTGAAAGAAGCCCTGCACAATGTGGCAAAACACAGCGATGCCTCATGGGTTCGGGTCACGGCAAGGGAGCATCCGGGGCTGTATCAGCTGATCGTGGAGGATAACGGAACGGCGGCACCGGACAGATTGCGTTCAACCGATCGTGAGATGGCGGATAGGGACTGGAAGGCAGAGTCGGACAGAGGAATCGGGATCCGTAACATGCAGGACCGGGTGGATGCCTTTGGCGGGCATCTTGAGATCCGTTCGGACCGGGGATGGAGGATCTATATCACGGTGCCCAAAGAAGAAAGGAGAATTCAGTGAAGATAGTAGTTGTGGATGATGATGTGCTGGTTGCCAGTGCGTTGAAGACGATCCTGGAAGCCGGAGAGGATGTTACGGTTGCCGGTGTGGGAGGGGATGGCAGCGAGGCATTGGAGTTGTATCGGCAATATAAGCCGGATGTGATGCTGATGGATATCCGGATGAAGAATATGAGCGGGCTAGAGGCGGCGCAGCAGATCCTGAAGGAAGATCCGGAGGCGAAGATCCTGCTCCTGACCACATTTTCTGACGACGAATATATAGTGAAGGCATTAAAATACGGTGTAAAGGGCTATCTGCTCAAACAGGATTATACCAGTATCCTCCCGGCGCTTAAGGCAGTCTGCACCGGGCAGACGGTGTTCGGGACGGAGATCACCGTAAGGCTCCCGGGGCTTATTAAGGAAGAGAAGAGAGTCGACTGGAAGGAATATGAGATCAGCGAGAAAGAGCTTAAGGTCATATCTCTGGTGGCGGAGGGGCTAAGCAATAAGGAGATTGCGGGGGAGCTGTTCTTAAGCGAGGGGACGGTGCGTAATTATATCAGTAATATCCTGGATAAGACGGGGCTTCGGGACCGCACCCAGTTAGCGGTCCATTATCTGAATGCGGCAAGGTGACATTGCCGGTTACGGCCGATTACAGATTTGGAAAAAGGTATTGATTATACCAGGGTTCAGGTAGTACAATAGGTCTATGTAATAGAAAATAATAAAAAGGAGATAAGTTTATGAAAGTAGTAGCAACTGAAAAGGCACCAAAGGCGTTGGGACCCTATTCACAGGGATATGTACACAATGGAATCTTCTATTCTGCAGGGCAGATCGCGATCAATCCGGCAACAGATGCGATCGAGGCAGAGACGATCGAAGAGCAGACAGAGCAGGTATGTAAGAATCTTGGCGCAGTGTTGGAGGCGGCAGGTACTTCTTATGAGAATGTCTTAAAGACAACCTGTTTCCTGGCTGATATGGGTGACTTTGCGGCATTCAATGAAGTATACGCGAAGTATTTCACATCCAAACCGGCGAGAAGCTGTGTGGCAGTGAAGACATTGCCGAAGAATGTGAAGTGCGAGATCGAACTGATCGCGGCAGTGAATGAGTAAGGAAGGTGGTAAGGATTATGGCAGAGGAACAGCAGCAGAGCGGCTGCACATCATCGGATTGCGCCGGGTGTGCCCATGCAGGGACATGCAGCAGCAAGCCGGAGGATATGAGGCAGCCGGCGAATGCATTTTCCCATATTAAGAAGGTAATCGCCGTTGTCAGCGGCAAGGGCGGAGTAGGGAAGTCTATGGTGACGGCGTCACTTGCACGTATGATGCGGGAGCAGGGATTTGCAGTCGGTATTCTGGATGCGGATGTGACAGGGCCGTCCGTTCCGAAGATGTATGGGATCCACGATAAGGCTAAGGGAGACGAGGCCGGGATCTTCCCATGTGAGGCGAAGGACGGCACGAAGATCATGTCGGTGAACCTCCTTCTTGAGAACGAGTCAGATCCGGTGATCTGGAGAGGTCCGGTGATCGCAGGGGTGGTTACTCAGTTCTGGACAGACGTTATGTGGGGAGACCTTGATTATCTGTTCGTGGACATGCCGCCCGGAACCGGAGACGTGCCGCTTACGGTGTTCCAGTCTCTTCCGGTGGACGGTGTCGTGATCGTGACATCTCCGCAGGATCTGGTGCAGATGATCGTGAAGAAGGCTTATAATATGGCGAAGGCCATGAATATTCCGGTACTTGGGATTGTTGAGAATTACAGCTATCTGGTATGCCCGGACTGTGGGAAGAAGATCTCTGTCTTCGGCGAAAGCCATGTTGATCAGGCAGCAGAGGAGCTTGGGATTCCGGTGTTAGGCAAGATGCCGATCGATGCGGGGCTTGCCAGGGCTGTGGAAGAAGAGCGATTCCATGAGATCAGCAACGAGTATCTGAGTGCGGCGGTGAATAAGATATAGAAAGAGGAGCAGTAATCACTGCTCCTTTTATAGTTGGTATATTTATATGGTAGCTTTGACAGTGACGTGTACGGTGTCACCTGGCTGCTTCCCAATCTTATTGCGGATATCCTTGCGGATTCCGATAATATAGCAGACGGAACCGTCGCTGTTCTTCACGCCCATATTCACAATGCTTCCGGAATAAGGCTCGCCGTCGAAGGTGATCTGAGCCTTGACCCTGCCTTTGCCGAATTCTTTGCGGATATCATAGGGGAAACGTACATATGCGCCGCCTTTGTCGGGAACCGGCTCTATGACGGCATGGAATTCATATATTTTCTGGTTCATTGGAAATTCTCTCTTTCTGTTTTGTGTATAAAAGTCTTTGCCTTCTCATAGATATATTAACCCACTATGTGGTAGTAATCAATACTGTTTTATCTCCAAAAGATTCCATTCATCTGTAGAGCAGCGGGGTATTTGACCCTCGCGGCAGTCGCCAAATGTGCATGCAAGCATGCCCGCTTGGCTCGTTGCCCGCGGGAATAAAGTACAAAAAAGCATTACAAAATATTATAGGTTTTTGTAATGACTTTTTTGCTCTAAAGCTTAGTTCATTTTAATCCATTATTAACAAATAGTCAATAAAATCACCCCCTCTTTTTTGTAATATATGTCTAAAGATTTCTTAAAGGAAATTTTCACTAAAACCTATGCTTTTTTGTAATGAGTGTTTTTGTGTTTATATGGGGAGAAAGACGTGAAGTTTTTTGCGTTGAGATTATGCCGGATTGTTTGTAATTAAATTATCAGACAGTCTGGCCGGGGAAAGGCAGCATGCAGGCGGAGCGGAAGATACAGGGAGGTGAGGGATATACACTGGAAGTATTATGTACAGGCGCGCCCGCCGGGCGTGCCGACCCATTGACATATGCCGTCGGTGTCAACGGGGATGACAGTATGAACAGATGGCCTGCATTATGCAGAATGTGTGGAAACTTGGCAAACTATCGGAAACGGTAGGACGCAAAGTTATAGGGACTAAGGCGTCTAAGTAGACGCTATGTCAGCCTGACTGCTAATTTAATTAGCAAACCGCCGGAAACGGCGGGACGCAAAGCTATGGGGACTAAGAGTCACTTAGACTACGTCAGCCCGGCTGCTAATTCAATTAGCAAACCGTTGGAAACAGCGGGACGCAAAGCTATGGGGGCTAAGGTGCTTAAGGTACTACGCCAGCCCGGCCGCCGGACACTTTGCATCCGTGTGTTAGCAAAGAAAGGATTAGGGAGAAACATGAGTAAAAAGAAAAATGTAAAAAGTAAAAAGGCAAAGACACTGTTAAGAGGTGCCGTTGCCGCAGGTGTTGCAATTGGCGGGGCTGATGTGCTTGGTGATTCCAATGTCGTATATGCTGCTGAAGGCGAGTTTGAACAATTCAATGAAGGTACAAACGAGATTGTAGTACCGTCATATTCTGAGCAGACACTGTCAGAAGGAGCAGCCGAAGCATTGCAGGAGCAGCCAGCGATTGAAGAGAATGCTGCGGCCGCACCAGTTGAGACGATAGAACAACCAACTGAGCAGCCGGCCGTCAATGTTGAGACACCGGAAAATGAACAAGTGAACACGGTAACGGACTCTGTTCCTGCAGAACCCGCAGGAGATGTGAATGCTGCCAATCCAGAGGAGAAGGTAGATGAGCCACAGACTCCTGAGAATGAAAATCAGGAGGATGTAACGAATCCGGAACAGGAGAGTTCTGAGGGAAGTACGGAATCTACAGGATCCTCATCAGAGGAAGGTTCTGAGTCAGAGTCAGAGACAACAGAATCAACAGAGTCGGAGAATTCCGAATCAGAAGCAGAGTCTGTGGAGTCTGCAGTATCAGAGAATTCTGAGTCAGAAGCGGTATCTACAGATGAGGATGGATCTGATACGATTGCTGACGAGGAGTCTTTGAGTGCAAATGAAAGCTTAAGTGTATATACGAGTGAAAGTCTGAGCGCAAGTATCGCTGATAGTTTGAAATCCGATGCTCAGTCAGAAACGGATGTTGACCAGGAGCTTAGTACTGCCGAGAGATATCAAGTGCTGATGGCGAAGCGTGAAGCAGGTACATTGACGGAAGAAGAAGATGAGGAACTGCAAAGCCTGATTGAAGCTTCGACAAGTGCGAGTATATCGCTTGAGTCAATGGAGGAACATTTGTCATCTGAGTCGGAAAGAGCAAGTACATCCTTGTCGGTAGAAGTGTCGCAGGATGCTTCAACATCGGAAAGTGTTTCTGAGATTGCGAGTACGAGCTTGTCTACATCAGAATCTGCAAAGGAAAGCTTGAATTCTTCTATGTCTGAGGCTGTTTCTGAAGCGCAGAGTGAATATGACAGTATGTTAGAGTTCTATCATGATGACGAAAATCGGTTAGAACAATTGGAAAAGCTGGCAAAAGATATTCAGGAACAGGAGAAGATAGTAGAGGAGGAACGAAAGAAAGCAGAAGCGGGTGTGGGTTGGCTGTTCAAGGATCATAATGTCTCGGATGACTATTGGGACCAAGCCGATATATTGGCAAAGCTTTTGATTCAATATAAAATACTTGTGGATGCACAGGTAAATGGGTATTCGCAAGTTGATTTTTCGGATTGGACAGGTAATAATGGAGATAATGGCCAACACATAATAGCACAATATCAAGATAAAGATGGTAAGTGGCATAAGAGAGTTTTTGATTATGTTACGACAGATAAGAATGGAAATTCAATAAATAGTTCAGATGGTAGAAAAATACAATATATTAATATTGTTGAATTTGCTAACGAGGATTTTGTTGTCGATAAAAACAATCCTAATAAGGGAGGAAAAGTATTTTTTAATGAACTAACATTTGTGAATGGAGAAGATGAATATCAGAACCAATATCAGGAGGAATATCAATCAACATCACTATCATTGAGTACTAAACTGAGTGAGAGTACTAGTTTGAATGATTCTCTTGTGCGGGTATCAGAAACGAAAAGTGAAGAAGATAGTACAAGCCTTTCAACAAGCAAAAGAACATCAGAGGCGAAGAGCGAATCATTGTCAACAAGTGAATCTGGTTCAGAATCAACAAGCGAATCGTTATCAAAGAATTTAAGCACATCGCTGTCAGCATATGAGAGTGAATCTGCAAGTATATCGGAAAGATTGAGTACATCCGAAAGCGCAAGCACAAGTGAAAGCGCATCCGAAAGTGCAAGCGAGAGCGCATCCGAAAGTGCGAGTGAGAGTGCGTCCGAAAGTGCAAGCGAGAGCGCATCCGAAAGTGCAAGTGAAAGTGCAAGCGAGAGCGCATCCGAAAGTGCAAGTGAAAGTGCGTCCGAAAGCGCAAGTGAAAGTGCAAGCGAGAGTGCATCCGAAAGTGCGAGTGAAAGTGCATCCGAAAGTGCAAGTGAAAGCGCAAGCGAGAGTGCATCCGAAAGCGCAAGTGAAAGTGCAAGCGAGAGCGCATCCGAAAGTGCAAGTGAAAGTGCAAGCGAGAGCGCATCCGAAAGTGCAAGTGAAAGTGCGTCCGAAAGCGCAAGTGAAAGTGCAAGCGAGAGTGCATCCGAAAGTGCGAGTGAAAGTGCATCCGAAAGTGCAAGCGAGAGCGCATCCGAAAGTGCAAGTGAAAGCGCAA
>CANDQP010000056.1 GCA_947388185.1 uncultured Dorea sp.
GCGGATTGGGGACTTTCACCCGTTAGAACGTGTGCCCACCGGGCACACCAAAAAAGCTGAAATTCTTTATCTTCAAAGAATCTCAGCTTCCTGTTCAGTGACTCCAAGGGGAATCGAACCCCTGATTCCAGCGTGAGAGGCTAGCGTCTTGACCGCTTGACCATGGAGCCTTATTATTGCCCTTCTGTATCTCGGACTTGTTTAGTATAGCAAACATCTGACAAATATGCAAGTATTTTTTTCAACTTTTTACAATTTTTTCTCCGTTTTTTTTGTCAGCAGCTATACAGGGCAAAAGCCTGAACTTCTGCCCTGTATATTGGGGAAATTATCTCATCTATCCTCTTCTCTTCTTATAGCAGACCATACCGCCAGCCATACCCGCTCCGGCTAGAAGCAGGATCCACCAGAATATCCATCCGGCATTGTCCCCGGTCTTCACATTCTTCCCCGGCTTCGTATTCCCGGCCGCTGCACTGCCATCTCCCGGTTTCTCCTCACCAGTCGTCCCGCCGCCCGGTCCGTCTCCGCCTGACACCCCCGGATCTCCCGGCTTCGTTCCGTCCGGTTTCTCATCCGGCACAGGGTCCTTCACTACCTGAACCTTCACCTGGGCTTCCAGTCCGCCCGCCGTTCTGACTACCACTGTACAGGTTCCCTTCTTCACCCCTGTCAGGACTCCATTCTCATCCACTCTGGCAATGCTTTCATCCAGACTTTCATAGGTAAGCGTCTCGAACTCCTTTGCGTCCAGCGGGTCCGTCTGTACCATGATACTCTTCTTCTGCTGTATGCCAAGCTTCTTCGTCTTCTCGGCGCTCAATCTCAGCGCTTCCGGCTGCTGCTCTACCGGCAGGTAATCTAACATGGCATATCTCATATTCTGACTGTCGGTTCCATACGCCTCATAGATTGCTGCCCCTACAGATGCCGTGCGGTATTCTCCTCCGGTGAAATATTCCGGTCCCACGGACATATCAAATACAGCCTGATAACTCTCCTGCGGTTCAAGAGCCGGTATCTCACAGGTTCCAAGCGGTGTGTCCCGCACACGGTCTTCTTCTCCAAGCTCTATATGGGACAAGACAAGCTCCGTGTCCCCAGACGGTGCATTGCCGCTGTTCCTGATATTCGCGGTCACCTGATACCTGACCGGTGAAGACGCATCCGCATAATGAAGCGGCTCGTAATGTATACTCTCAATATCCAGGCTTGCGCCCGAATAGATGCTCTGCAAAACCACCGGATTCCCGTCTGCTCTGTAAACATTCGATTCTGTCTGCCCTCTTGGCACACTTAAGGACAAGTCTGTCCGCCCGTCAAAATCCTCCGGAACCGTATAACAGAACACAACCTCCGTCTCTTCTCCCGCCGCCAGGGCCGGTACACTCGCTTTGGCGCCTTCCTGCCCGATCGGCGCGCCATCTGCCAGCAGATATACCTCTCCGCCCTCAAGGCGATGTACGCCTTCATTCCTCACCTTCCCGGTGACGATGACTGTTTCTCCTGCCTGCGGATACAGATTGGACACGTAAAGCCCTATATTCTCCAACTGGTTCTTATCCGCCGCCTGATCACCCGGGGCCGCCGCCAGCTCCGCATAATCAATGGCCGACTGCTTCGCTCCAAGCTTCACACTGCGCAGGCAGACGGCGCTGCTTCCGTCATCTGCCGCCTTCGCATCTACTACCGTCTCCCGATACAAGGCCTGCAGATTCCCCGCCGCATCCACGGCCGGGGAGATCGCCTGGATATATCGGCGCCCCGTTGTTGTGAATACTGTGCTGCCCTTTCCCCAGGTGTAAGCCCCGTCTCCGGCCGGTTCAAGCACCGACATCCGGACTCTTGTCCCCGTCTCCATGCCTTCCGTCCACAGCGAATATACCTTCCCGTCTTCACCCTTTATCAGCGTGAAATTCTCCATATTGCCGGCATACGCATTGACCATAGATGCGATCCCTGTCCCGGCAGATTGCCTGCGCCCTGCCGTACCGTCTTCCGGAATCCCTGCAAGAACCTCCGCTGCATCTGCCGCCGCCATCCGGCCTTCCTGCTTCCACATCAGCATTCCGTCCATAAGCTTCGGACCGCCATGGTAAAAGCCGCTATCCTCCGTCACCTCACACTCTGCATCTGCTGCATATCCGTTCTGGCCCTGGTGCGCAAGACTCGTCAGGTAGATGTGATTCTCGCTGCCTTCTTCCGCGTCATTTAAGATTCCCGCCTGTTCTCCTTCCGTCACATGGTAAGCGCAGACCGGATGTCCATCCACCAGATCCAGATCCGCCGTCTTCAGAACCTTTCCGTTCCCGCCTTCTGCCAGGATCACACTTTTAGTAAATGTAGTATCCGGATCTGCCAACGAATCGGTTCCCACCGGCAGGCTGGTACATGCAAGCACAGAATTGCTCCGCGACAGATCGGCCAGGGTATGCTCTCCTGTCATCCCTTCTAATCCAAGATTCCGGTAAAGCACCGCAACTTCCCCGACACTCTCATCATACACCGCATCCATCACGATACCGGATACGATATTCTCGTCCTCATCTTCCTTCACCAATGACTTATATACCATACTCCCCGGATCCGTCTCTGCCTTTCTGCTGTCATAGACTGCCGCTTTGATCACCGTCCGCATATCCGCAAGGCTCAAGGAATCCTCCTTGTCTCCGTAGAGGACACTGTTCCAGAGGATGACATACTTACCGTCTCCGATGCCTGTAACGCACGGATGGAAATTCACACTGTCACCGTTCGCTCCTGCCTTCTCCTTCGGCTCTATACTGCGGAAGATCCTGCCCTTTGCATCGCTCTCGTATCTTCCCGCTGCACTGTCATATACCGCATAACTCAGCACCGCTTTCCCGGCCGCATCACCCTCAAGCCCGCTCACCAGGCTTCCGTCCACCGTGGCGAAAACCATATATTTCCCGGCTTCCAGCGGATACAGCTTCGGCCTTGAGAACTCATATGCATCCGTGATCAGCGCACCGCCGTTCCCTGAGCTTCCCGGATCTACACTCTGATGATATTCCGCAGGCATTTTCAGCTTCAGCTCACCTAGCTTCGCTCTCTGTATCTTCTGATCTGCCGCTGCTTCTCCATATGCTGCAGCATCCGCAGCATCCTCATCCGGCAGATAGGGGTTGGTATCAAACATGGTCAGATTTGCCGCCTTATAAGAGAAGGTCCTCCCGATCAGAAGCGCCTCTATCCTGCAGTCCACCGTCAGCGACAGTTTCCCGTTCCCGTAACCGAAATCAATCCAATCAAAGGTCATCTTCCCCGTACCTCCGCCGGAGGCACTTAAGAGCCCATTGACCCCGGCGCCTACCGCAAGCCCGATAGACAGGAATACATTGAAATCATTTCCCGGCTTATAGCTCGACTTCGTCGGATCGTGCATATTGCGCACATCCACATAACCCGTCTCGTCAGACGGCATCACCTGCAGCATGTCAGAGAACCCGCCGCTCACCGTAAGGCTTACAAACATAGGGAAGCCTTCTATCGTAAACGGCATGTTAAATGTATAGCTTGTATTGAACCCGACCGACATCCACGCTCCGACACACAGAAGATGGGACTGATAATCGATCTCCGCATTATATAAGGCAAGCTGCACCGATACGGAGAAATTAACCGCCAGGGCTGACTTCTTAAGCGCTTGTTTTCCGGCAAGTTTCTGATCCTGCGTCGCTTTGGGCGACATCACCTGCATCCCGTTCTTCCACAGATTCGCATATCCCTGCCAGCCTGTAAGCGTAAACCCGGTATCCTGCTTAAGGAAATTCTTCGCGGCGCCGAAATTCAGCCCGATCGTCATATAAGTAATATTCCCGCTCTTGCTGGTCGTGAGGATCGGCTTGATCCCCTTCACGCTGAACAGGAAATACATATTGCCAAGTACCGGTATATTACAATCTACATCCCCTGTATCCGGTATATAAGAGGCATCGTCAAACTCTGCGATCACAACGGAATATCCGGTATTCACCTCTCCGTAGCTAGTCTGGCCCGTCACATTTCCCTCTTCATCATAAGTACGGTTCACCAGCTCCACCCAGATCTGATCCCCCTGTTCTGCCAGCATCCCAAGAGCAGCCGACCACAGATATTCCGATCCGTTATGCTCCCCTGCAGCTGCTTCGCCCTTGGGGGTTCCGTCCGCACTCTTTAACTGGAACAGGACGTCGGTGACCTCCTGGCCCGCCGTCTCCACCGTTGCGCCAAGGATACAGCCGTCCGTCTCATTTTCCAGGTAAATGACGTCGCCGTTCTGCACCGTTCCGTCATAGTCAAAATACCGCACGTTCGTAACCCTCGGCCCCTCATAATAATAGGACAGCTTCATCTCCTGGCGGAGACTTCCTCCCTTGCTGCCGCCGATCGCCACCTCCTGAATATAATTTCTGTTATTCGCCGTGACCAGAGCCGTGTAAGTCTCATCCGGGCGCGCCCTCAGGGTAAATACTTCCGTACTCCCGTCTTCCCGGGTCATACGATCTTCTCCCTCCAGCGAGACATTTGCATTCGGAAGCGGCGTGTACATCTCTGACTTCGCGTCCGGCTGATGCAGTACGTCTCCCCCCTGCATATAGACATCCGCCACCACGCTATACTCCTGCACTGCGTCGCATTTCTCGAATTCCAGGCTTACATGGTTATCCGTAAGAAGCACCGGGAACTGCACCCGGTAGTAGAATCTGCTGCCGTAGCAGGTCTTCGTCTGCCCCGACGCCACATCACGGTAGGACCATTTCGCCCGGTAGCCCTCCGCCGGCTTAGCCGCAAACGCCGCAACAGAATTACAGTCATATTTCCCGTCATAGTCCTCTACAGTATAGGAATCCCCCTTAAGCTCCTGCGGTTTCCCCGGGAAATCTCCATGAGACGCGCCCGACACATTCAGAAGAAGCCTGGCATTCCGGTTGGACACCATAGGCGTCACAGCATAATAGCCGGCCGACACAACGGCGCTCCACTGAGGATCCGTATAATACAGCGGATTCGTCAGGGCAGCCTCCTTGCCTGCGCCGGAACAAACCTGGTATGCACTGAAATGATAGTCTCCCATATATGCCTTGTTCTCTGTCACACGGAACGCCATCGTATCGCCATGGGCATAGTAAGGAGAATTCCAGGTAACCGTAGCGATCTCGATCCCATTGTCCTTATACACCGCACGGCAGTTTCCCATATCGATCTCCGCATTGACCGTATCCATCCCCATCGCCGCAAAATCCTGCCTGAGCACCTCCATCTGCGACGTCTCCCGCTCGAACACGGGACGGATCGTGAATGTGTTGTCCGAGATCCTGGTGGAATACTTCTGGATCAGTTCTGAACTCAGGGTAAATACCGGACTCTCCGTCTTCTCAGAATAAAATACCTTGTTATTGCCGTCCAGCAGCTCATAGCCCGTATAATGTGCAGACTCGTCCATCAAACTATAACTGATCGTATAGGTCTCGTCCCGATAAGCCGCATCTATAGTGCTTCCGGACACCGACGAATCCGACGTCAGAGTAAGCTTCAGATCCCCGGCCGGGGCATTTTCCGCTCCGTTCTGGATCACGGCGGCCGGATTCAGGATCTTCAATTTATAATCCTGCTTCACCAGCGCCAGATGTCCCTTATCACCGTCAAAATTCTGATTATACAGATTATAACCGATATGGCCGAGCCCGCCGTGCTGCTCTGCCGTAATATATATATGATACTCCCCTGTCCTCGAAACCGACGCATTGTGGATCCCCTGCCCGGTCAGGCTGACCGTGTCTATACGCGCCCCGTAACGGTTGGATTCTATCTGGCCAAGCGCCGTCTTGTTCTCGCAATAATCTGTGTTCGACGCGTAGACATCCAGATGGTCTCCCATGATCGTTCCCACCTGATAGCTCGCCGACAGACGGATCGCCCTGATCCCCGTAAGATCATAAGTCTGTCTGGTCACGATCGACGCACTCCGGTTGCTTCCGTCGCCGATTCCCGTATCGAAGCTAAGCTCATAACGCTCCCCGTTATCCTTGGAATCAAATGTGAAGTCACCTACGGTGGAGGCGCCCTTCCCGAACTCCGACATCGGTATATCCACCAATTCTCTGGAACCTTTGAAGGCCTGCGCCCCCTTTGACGCCGCCTGATAGGTGATCTCTTCTTCTGACTGCGCCGCCCTCAGGGTAAATGTCTTCTCCCCCTGCTCCTCAGAAGCGATCAGCGGGATATGGATCCGCTGCCTGGATACTCCCGGAGAGAATGTAAGCTGCGTGCTCTTCAGAATATAGTCTTCCCCGTTCACAGCCGTCTGATCCTCCGCCTCCAGCATATACGCGCTGTATCCCGCCGTGTTCCCCGTCCTCTTCACGAGCGCTGTCACATAGCCATTCACAACCTCCGCCGAATCTTCCACAATGGAGATCTCCGGCTCTTCAACCTCCCTCGTCTCCATAAGCGTAACCACCGTGCTGGTATTCTCACCCTTTAACAGGTCCCCCTCACACTCCAGCACCATAAGCTGAAGCTCCTTATTTCCCACTGCCTGCTCCGGCACCTTCGCCCGGATCCGGATCTCCTTCGCCTGCTCTCCTTCGCCGAATTCCACATCAAAGACTGCCGAAGCAACTTCCCGGATCTCATCCTCATTCATCTGCCCTTCTGACAGACCCGCTGCATCCCGACTCTTATCAGATTCCTCCTGCGCATCCTGTATGACATTCGTCCCCGGATAGACATCATAGGTGACGCCTCTTCCGTCAAGGATCCGGTTCGTCTTCCCCTGCACCGCCGTTCCGTCTGCCAGGATCTCATAGTCCTCCCCATATCCGGCAGACAGATCCAGAACTGCCAGCGTCGCCTTCTGCCTGGCCGCCGCATTTCCCTGGCGGAATATATGATAGACCAGTTCCTCCCCCATATTGACGGACACACCGCTCAGCGGGAATGTCACGGCTCCCGACGTGTATGCGGCCGCACTCTCACTGTTCAATAATGCCTTCTCCTGTTCTTCCAGATTATACGGAAGAACTTCTCTGTAAATCTCCTCGGCACACGCCGGAACCGCCGGAACGGCACACGCAAGCATCACTGCCGCAAGCCCCCCTGCAACAACGCGGGTCATCAGCCTTCTCATCATACTTTCCCACCTTCTTTTACCCAAATTCTTATTGTTTCCGACACCGCATACGATACCTCCTGCTGATTACCAGGATGGCTGCTGCCGCCGCAAACATGATACCCGACAGAACCGTAACGGAATCCCCTGTATTGGCAGCTTTACTTCTGCTGCCCTTATCTGCGCCGCCCGATACAACAGCATCAAACAACGGCTTATTCGGATCATCCGTCCCCGGTCCGCCGCCTGAGCCATTGGGATCGTCTGCTCCCGGATCACCTCCCGGATCATTGGGATCATCCGCTCCCGGATCACCCCCGGATGGAGATCCCGGATTATGGGGTTTCCTCATATCCACATTCTCCGCTGTTCCATCCTCGATCTGGTAATTCTGCCCCGGTTCTCCGACAAACACCGCCTTAAAATCATAGATCCGGCTCTCCGGTACACGAACCTCCTCCCAGAATGTCCACTCTCCGTCAATTTCTACAATTTGGATATCCTCTGCCGCTGCCGTATATTCCTCCGTACCGTGAACCCTCATATAGATCGTCACCGTACCGTCCGGATCATCAAATACTCCCGGCAACCGCCCTAGAAGCGTCACCGTCTGCTCATTTACGTTCTTCTTATACACAGACAATTCTATCCTGGCTTCTGTCTGCGTGATCGTCAGCACACTCCTTCCCGCCGCGCTGAGATAATGCTCCGTCTCCGGCAGATAGGCAAATACCTGATATGTCCCTGTGTCTGCCGGTTCCTCGTGAAGCACACGCCGGTTCTCCTGATCCGCATATACATATGACACCGGCAATTCTTCCTCAATGGGTTGGTTCTGCGACATCGGCACTGCCTGTATTCCCTGGGGGCTGCCGTCGTAAACCGCGGTCCTGTCCTCCATAGCCAATGTGACAGGCGCCTTCAATATCCGGATACATACCACAGACACTGCTCCGTTGTAGCGTTCATCGCCGGCCTTTACCGCCATGACAAATGCCGTACCCACATCCAAGATCTCCACCGTACCCTCCGGTGTCACGGACACTGCTCCCGGCGTGCTGATATTCTCCATAAGACGGTAAGTAACCGCCCCGCTTCCCGGCGCTTCTGACTCGTCAGCCCGGACACCGAATGCTTCGCAGCCATACATCATCCGCAATAAATGTTGCTCAAACTCTATATGCTGGGGCAGCTTATTCATATCAATCTCTGTAAGTTCTCCCGGCCGGACCTCATAATTCCGCTTAACACCCTCTGTATATACCACCTTGAAATCATAGATTCCGTCAAGTCCCACGCTGACCTTCGCCGCGAAGCCATAGGCGCCGTTCTCTTCTGCAACGGCAATATCTCCGGTAACCTCCCGGTATTCTCCGGCATTCTGTCCGTCTTCTGCATGCTCCCGCATCAGGATCCTGACAGTCCCTGTCGGTGCATCAAAGACTCCCGGCAGCTTCCCGCGGATCGTCACGATATTATCCGCCTGGTTCTTGTCGATCACGGTCACCCGCAGGCTGACCGCGGCAGGCGCCTTCTCCACCGTCACGGTATATAGTTCGGACTTCTCTATATAATTTCCATTATCCGGGATTACCGTTACCCTGCAGTAATAGCGCCCGGCGTCCGTCACCCCTGTATTGACGCTGCCTCCGGCTCCCGGCTGTGTACACGCTTTATCTATAAAATACTCATAACGGATCTCGCCTGCAGGCGCCGGCATATTCTGCACACCTTTAAGCCAGACTTCGTCCAGTACCGCCGGCTGTCCGTCGTAGACCTTCGTCTTATCCCTGCCCATAATCTCCGGCTCGGCGGGGAGTACCGTCAGCGGCGCCGCTGCAACAGCCGTCTGGTAATTCACTGCCGTTTCCGCATCCGGCGTAAAACGAACATTTACCTCATAAGTACCGGCATCCATCCTGGTTTGGCAGATCTCACCTTCCGGCAGAAATGCCCCGCTTAATTCTTCCGCCTCTACGCCTGTCGCCAGACCTTCCGCCTCCGACAGGTATCCCATCTCCCCGTAAGTAATATCGCTGAGCCTGATATCCGACAGGAACGGAACCGCCTTCTCTATGGTCAGCTTCTGAACCAGGCTCTTTGCCGCCTTATAATTATCCCGCTCAGCAAGCCATGCCTGGACATAATAAGTTCCGGCATTCACCGGCGGCTCAATCTCTTCTGTCGCCTCCGGATCGCTGTAGAAATGATATCGGATAAATGGAATGGACTCTGCCATAATATTCTTTCCGGTCTCCGTCTGTGCAGTAAGCCCCTGGATCGCCGGAGTCTTCCCGCTGTAAACCGCAGTCTGTTCGGGGATCGCGACATTCACCTGCGCCTTCCGGATCACAAGGAGCGCCCTCTCGCTTATAGCCGCCTTATAATCTCCCGCGTTTCCTTTCACTGCCCAGCCGTAATAGATCCCGGCGTCCGTGGGATTCTGAATGAATTCCTGTCCGTCAGCGCCCTGCCGGCGCCAAATCACAGACGGGCGATATGCAACGGCCGTTTCCGCCGTCACGCTCTCATTCTCCACCCCTGTAATAACAGGCGGATCCAGGAAAATCGGCTCTCCGGTATACACCGCCTGCTTCCCACGCATCTTTACGGTACATCCTGCCTGCTCTATGGTCAGCTTCGCCGGCGGAACCTGACCATCCGTGGATAACGCGGACGTATAATTGCCGTCTGCTGCCACAGACGCCGTCACCTCGTAAACGCCTGCATGAACCGGGGCGTCAGGGCTGTTGATCTGCCCGTCTGCCGAAGTATACTGGTAACCTACCGCGCCGGTTACATCCGTCCCGTTTGCGATCCCACCGTCCACAGCCGCAGGCTCTAAAGTCTGAGGATGCCCATTGTAGGTTACGGTCTTATCTGCAATGGCGATCCTTGGCCTGGCCTGGTTGATTACCATCGGGAAAGAAGTCCTGCACTCCAGCAAATTCCTCGTTGCCGGAACGATTACTTCTATTCTATATGTACCTGCATTGACCGGAGGAAGCATAGACTCGTAACTCCCTTCAATATAGGAATTCCCGCTATACTGAATATCTGAAATATCTGTAACATCTCCTGCCTTCTCTTCTCCCACCGGAGCCCTCTTGATACGGCGGGTTTGAGGAAGACCATTATAAGTCAGCTCATTCTCATCAATCAAAGAAATATTTTGCTCAACCTTCGATACGGTGCAGTGGTATGTAACATAATAATGAATCGTTTCTGCTTCTTTGGTCGTTACCGTTACATAAGCAGTCACTGATATGGAACCCGCATTTAAAGGCGTAAATATCATAGTTTTGCTGGCATCATCCCCCATCTCCATCTCGGCGACATCATTCACCGTCGGCTCCGGCAGCTTCCACCACACATCAGAAACGAATGCTTCTGGCGGGATACTGCCTTGAATCGCCGCCTCTACACTCTCTGTACAGGCTTCACCGCCATATTTCAAATATACTTCCTTCTCTATCGCTCCGGATGAGGTATCGACCTCTAATTGATCCTCACTGACAGAATAATTATCTATATTATTACCTGCGTGATCTATTACAGGCATATAAGATGCTGTGATTACAACTTTCTCATCCTCAAAAGATACACCTCCATCTCCGTATTGAATGGATGCATAATATCCGTTTCCTTCTTTCCGGATCCCTCCCATATCAATCTGCTTCTTTGCACCGCCATCTGTCCAGGAAAGCTGTACCGTTCCCTTTGGTCCTTCCGCCACCGCATTCATCACATAGACCCGGTACTCCTTCGCCCCCTCCGTCCCGTTAAGCGCGCTCTCCGGCACCTGCCGAAGTCCTGCCTGCCTTGGCTCGATCGTAATCTTAGAAGCGTTGCCTGCTGTAGTTTTCACATAATTGTAATTCCCCTGCGCTGCCGCCGAAGTGAGCACGTAATATACTCCCCGATCTACCGGCGGACCGGCAAGCTTACTCTCTTTCTCACATCCCTCACTCGTATAATATTCATAGGTAATCTTCTGACCGGTATTCTCTCCGTCGCCCCCTGCCGCGAACGCCCCTTCCATCACAACCGGCTCTCCGCTGTAGGTTACCGTCTTATCTGCACCCCTTTGGATCGCCGGCGTTGCCGGAGCAACCGAAACCATCCCTTTTCCTTCTGCTTCGGCATAGTTGACCGCATATCGGCCGGCTGGCGTAAACTTCACATCCGCCTTATTGGTTCCCGCATTCAGCTTCTGGCTTCCGTCCTTCCATGCAAATGTCCCGCTGATCTTGGACTTGCTCACACCCTCCGCGGTACCGGTTACCGTCGATTTCGATAACGGATCCCCGTATGTGATCTGTGTTCCCCGCACATTCGAAAGCACCGGCACCGCCTTCTCGATCGTCAATATTGCCGGTCTGCTTTCCGCCGGAAGATAATGTGCATCCTGCCTCATTGTCGCCACAACATAATAGATCCCCGCGTCTATGGGCGGACCGTCTATCTCTTCCTGAAGCCCCCACTGTGTCACATCCCCCAGCGCCTTATAATAGGTATAAGTAATCGTCCCCGTAGGCGCCGGATGTCCCTCCGGGTACTTGATTTCCGGAGGATCAATGGCCACATTCCGGTTATTATAAGTCACCGTCTTATCCTGAAGGATCACCTCTGCCTTCAGGATCACATGGAGCTGCATCCAGAAATACGCCGTGTCAAGCTTCTGTGAAATGTCATATTTATCAGGAGAATACAGCGCTTCCACCGGATAAGTTCCCGCGACCTGGTTCTGACTCTCGCACATCCGGTATTCATAATGTGAGAACTGGTACGGCCCTTTGTATTTGGAATCCGGCGTATAATCGAAGGTGATCACATCACCGATATTCACAGCCTTATTCTTCTTGAAACTTCCGATCACTTCCTTCTTGCCATTCTCCATAACCTGGAGCTGAAAGGAATCAGACGTATCCCCTCCCGTAACCGGAGTCACCGACACGGCGCTGTCTTCCGGGACGATCTGTGAGATATCCACAGTAACCTTCCTCTGTTCAAAGATCGGTTCCACATAGATGTCACCAAGACTTTTTATCGCCTTACCGCTCTCAAGATTCCGTATCAACGCAGCGTCCAGCGTGAAGCTGGATTCCGTCTCGCCGCCCTCGATCCATTTCGTATAGAGAAGATTCTTCCGATCCTTGTCACTGTAGAAATGATAACCCTTAAGCTTACAGTTATTAGCATCCGCCAACGTATACTGTACCGTCACACGCTCATCCCGGTAAATGTCCCCCTGATTCCCGGGATCATAAGATTTCCCATCCTCCAGGCGCATCTTCAGATTAGAGAAGGCGACATACTCCTTCTCGGAACCATTCTCCAACACCTGCCTGGGATATTCCGGCTTAAGAAGCGCAATCCGATGCTTCTTAAGGACCAGCGTAAGCCCTCCATGAAAATCCCCGGATCTGCTCTCATTGTCAAAGTAAAGCCTCGCGTCATGCATCTGCCACTCATGGGCCAGCCCGAAAAATACATAAGAACTCCCATACTGCGCTTTGATATTCGTACTCCGATCCCGAAACTCCTTAGAATACACATTCTGAGAGACTCGAACCGCCAGATTATTGAAATACCACACCGTACCGTTTCCGCCCAGAGTACCGTTATTAATGTCGCCAATCTTCATCCTGTGATAGTATCTGTATGGATTCGGATCTATGTACAGAAGAAACTTATCGTTGCTGGTCTGCTGCGTATACATGTAAGTCTCCACCTTGTCCACATCCGTCATCTCATAAGATTGTCCGCTTCTGTAGGTAACTCCGATATTATTCCGGTCCGTAAATGAATTCTTGAACCACATCTTGTACTTCGTATTCTCACTATTGTCCGGCTCCATCCCGGAGTTATGATTCGTCTTCTCCACACATACAAACGTATCAAGGTCAATGTTCACCCTACCGCGTATCTTCGCAAGATCAGCCGCCTCTGTGCTCGTGATACCGAATATCATGCCGGCCATTGCCGTGCAGATCAGCAATACACTATACAATCTCTTCATAACGCATTTTCCTTCCTATACGATCACATTCCGTCACACGTTTTATTGTAAAATATTCACAAAAGAAAGAAATATTTTTGTTGTGAATCATACATTTTTGTTGTAAAATCAAAAGAAGCTATCTATTTCCAGATAGCTCCTTTTGATTATCTTATTTCCGATTCAGGAATAATGTTCGTCTCGTCATTGCCAAAGCAATGCTTAACAGTATCAGGACTGCGTACAACACCATCCGGCTGTTGTCTGCCGTCATTGGCGAGCCTGCTTTCTTCGCATCAGATCCATCTGCACTGCCGGCTCCGTTTCCGTTCGTGCCCGCTCCGCCATTGTTGTCAACCGTACCTGACCCGCCGCTGCCGTCATCCGTATCCGACCCGCCATTACCATTATTACCGTCATTATCGTCCGTATCGTTTCCGCCGCCCGGTTTTCCTGATACGATCACCTCCACCATAGCTTCAGCCAGATTATAGTTCTGTGTGTCATCCGGCGTGAAGATCATCCGATAGGTTCCGGATCTTCGAAGCACCGTATCCGCCGCTTCAAAGGCAAATGTACCCGGCACATCCGCGCTTCCGTTATGAGTCAATCCGCCCAGCACTTCTCCCTGCCGCGCATACAGCTTCTTGGGGAATACCACTTCCGGATCCGCCTTCAATATGGTATACTGCAGCATCCGGGTATTCTTATACTCTTCTGCATTTTCGAATAAAGGCAGACAGTAGTTTTCATTATCCAGTCCTGTGACAATCGCCCAGTATGTTCCGGCATTCTTCCGGTTCCCGCCTGCGCAGGTTAAGTTACAGCTATCCCCTTCAAGCAGATTCTTTGCAGCAGCAGTGACATTCGCACCCACTTCCTGCCATTTGGGTAAATTCTTCTCTCCATCCACACATCCGTATACGATATGGGATGTATCGCTCCAGACGATCTCAACCGGCTTTGGATCTATGATCAGCGCTGCGCTTAAGAAAGTCAGATCATAATTCATATTCTTCTGCTCTTCCAGAACGATATCATAGACACCGATTCCGCTGTTCGCTTCATCGCCGGAGATCTCTCCCGTGATCTTTGAAGAATCATCCTCGTCCTCACGTTCATAGCATACGGATCTGGCTGTCAGCAGGTCTTCTGACCGGTCCCCTGCCACCAGGTCTTCTTCGGGAACATCCCATTGATAATCCGGTTTTCCGTCCCCATAATTCTTGCGCGCATCCCGTGCGGTTACCGTAAGCGGCGCTTTGCGCACAAGCAATGCAATATAATCCAGGCTGACGACAGAATCTTTCCCCGGCTCATCCGGAGTAAATTTCACTTTATAGGTATCCGTATAGATACCTGCGTTAATCTTTGAGGCCGCGTCTATGCTGCTGCCGTCTTTGTCCACGATCTCAAAGGTTCCCTCCCCTGATCCGGCTAACATCCGGGCCTCTGTGAATGGTTCCCCGTAGGTCATTACAGCTGCAAATGGGAGGATACTATCCCCAGCTATCCGGATCACATACGGCTGTAACCGGCTGTTGCGATAGACGTCTATGTTCTTCAGCGGCTCATCCGGTACGACTGGCTCTTCTTCTGAGAAAGTATAATTCTTACTTTGAGCTCCCTCGAGACGTTTTGCAACCGCATGATAAATCGTAACCTTTGCATCGCCAGCTCCGCTCCGGCTCGGCTCTTTTGCATTGCCGCCTTCTACAACCACCCTGCAGTCATCAGGAACATCAGTGCCGCTGCCGTCCGGCCGCTCTACCAGATTCTTGATGGAAGAAACAGTTACATTCGCACCAACACGATTCCATTCCTCAGGATCAGGCTCATTATAAACAATATTGCTTACATCGGACCACTGAAGGATCACCGGTCTTTGGTGTACTGTCAGGATTCCCTCCTGTACGGTAATCTCATAATTCGGATTACTCTGGCTCAAGATCTTCTGATCAGCGGTGATCCTGTGGGTTCCCGCATCGGCGTAAGTCGGATCAACAGGTGTTGCAGACTCATTTATAACCATCGGCTGGATCACCAGTATGTCTTCACCGACCAGCTCAGACTTATCGTAATACACAGGCAGGCTGCCTGCCGCCAACTTATCGCCGTAGATTTTCTCCTTGTTCAGCATCTGGACGGTCAACGCTTTCCGATTAACCGTAATTCGTATTGTACCGGACACTGCCTCATAGTTCCTGGTATCTGTTGGATAGAAAGTGATCGCGTAGTCTGTCGCTTTGCTATCCGCGGCAACCGGCATCATACTTTCATTATCAAATACAAATTCTCCGTCTACAGGTATTTCTCCCACATTCGCCTGACCGTCTGACATACTGCCCTCGGCAAGCGTCTGTCCATAGGTTAGGGAGACAGTCGGCCAACTGATCTGCGGGACTGCTTTCTCTATCGTATAACTCTGGCCAAGGTTCGAATTCTGAGTCAGCTTATAATTCGGATTACCTAGCCTGACCGCGACAGCCTTGTAAGTGCCCGCGTTCGTTCTCTGCCCGTTGACCACTTCTACTTCACAGGTATCGCCGGAAATCAGGTTCGATACACTGGCAGTTACATTGACAGGGCTGCCGGTATAGGTAAGCGCTTCATATCCTGTCCATGCAAGAACTGCCTCCTTACAGGTAATCTTTAAGATTCCTGGTTTCACGGTAACCTCATAATTCTTATTCCCGGCCGTTCCCTTGATGAGATAAATCCCGACAGGGGTTTTCTCTGTTATCGCATTCCCGCTGCCATCCTGAGCGTTCAGTGTAATTCCAAGACTGTCAGGTGTATCCTCACGTTCCAATTGTTTTAGCACTGCATCTGTATCATAGCTGTACGGTATAGCAGGATCTCCATAAGTCTTTACTGCGTTTGAGACTTTCACTGTGATCGGTTTTGGCAGAACAGTGACAGGAATCTTCCTCCCTGACCCGTGCTTCTTATGATCCGCAGGTTTGAACCATATAATATAAGTATATGAATTTACCTCACCAGGCACTATGTCCATAGCATTCTGCACAGCACTTGGATCTCTGATATCATCACCCTCCATATTTCCATCACAAGGATAGAAGATAAACTCACCATCTCCGCTGGCGCCGTCCAATACCGCCTCTGCCAGCGGCTGCCCATAGATCACCGTGGCGCTCTCCGGCAGACAATAGTCGTCTTCACCCGGACGCCGGATATAATAGTTCTTGCCGGCAGTATTTTCTGTAATCTGATAACTTCCGGCATCATCGCCTGACAAAGCTGCCGCGGCAGTATACTGCACCGGTTTCTCATTCGGGCTTCCCTTCCAGCTTGCTTCTTTTTCATTTCCTCCTGTCACGGCTGCCGAACACCTGTCGCCGTCCAATACGCCGTCCAACTGTGTTACATGCACGTCTGCACCCTTCTTCGCCCAGGTAGCTTCATCAGGTTCCCCTTGTACGATATTTTTCGTATCGCTCCAGATCGCCTTCACCGGTCTGGGAATAATCGTCACCTTATTCAGATCATAGGTAAAGACATAATTTTTATTATTATCACTATGAGAAATGTCATATGTCCCAGCCGGAATCCCCCCGCTGCCTGTCTTTTTCTCACACTGCAGTTTCAGGGAGATGCCAAGGGATTTCTCCGTGTCACCTTGTGCAAGCTGCGCTTCATTCACATGATAGACCAGATTCATCTCCTCTCCATACTCATAGGTTTGGGCAGGTACCGTAACGGTAACCGGTCTTGGCAAGACCCTCGTGATCTTGACCTTCTGCGTAAGCGCACCCATATTCGAAGCATTCGGGATGAAACGGACCGTAACTTCTTTCTTCCCCGCATCGTCCACCACCGGCCGGTAATCTTTGTCCGCGCCATCTACGACAAATGTTCCGTCTCCGCTCTGTCCGCCGAATCTCGCTTCCGACATCGTTTCCCCGTAGGTCACTTCCACCGACGTCGGGAAGGTACAGCCTGCCGTAAAGAAACCGGCGTTATCATTGGACTGATAGATCCGCCGTGTGAGCATGATGTCTGAAAAATTAAGCAACACCATTCCCATACGTCCCCGGCTAAACAGGCCGCCGGAATTGGAATTCGCCCACATCCACGCGTTAATATCCCTCGTAAGCTCCAGCGGGAAGCCCAGTGCGGAGGTTGTAAAGTTCCAGATATAGGCATTGCCGGGGATTGTATTGCCGGAACTGTCATTGATGGCGCCTTCTATGTATTTCTCTTTCGAAGCGCTCCACTCGTTATAGGCATCCTGTACATAGATCCGATAACCGGAATCTCCGGAAATATCCACCAGTCCCTTCGTAGCGCTGTAATCATAGTCACCCCAGTCTTCCAACTGAGGACCGAACCAGGATACTTCCACGCCGCCCATACCCGCTATATCCTTACTATTCACTGCAAAACAGCTGACCAGGACGATCTTTCCCCGTGCCTCTCCCATGGTCGGGACTCTTCCCTGCTGCCAGAATAACTCCGGGTTAGTCTTCATATATTCCGCCAGCGCGCGGATCAGCCCGGGCGTACTTCCGCCGTTTGGGCCCACCTTCATGACGATGGTCTCCGTTGGATGCGCCTGCAGAAATTCTCCGGAGGTATCCAGGATCTGCTTAAGATTCAGTTTCTTCCCCCACCGGTCATAGCACTGCCACATATCGCTGCCATGTATGATCATCACATCGTCCGCTTTGGAGTTGTCCGAACGGGCAGAGCAGCGGATATCAAAGCTTCGAATACCTGTTGTCAGCTGTTCTTCATAGAAATATTTCTGACACTGGGTCAGAGACCATGCATCAAAAACTCCAAAAGCCTGATCCTCGACGATACACGCCGTTCCGGTATCATGGGTCCCGGGTATATTGACAGACGAGATCAACGCAGAATCCGGAATATCCCCCATCCAGTTCATAGACTCAGATACCGTGTCAGAAACTCCGTTCGTCAGGAACGGACTCTCATCTTCCGCCGCATTGACAGAAATCAAGGACAATTCAAAGCGGTCGCTCATACTACCCTGCTGTAAAACATCATTACCCACATCTCTTTTAAAATATACACATCTGCCGCTCCGCGCATTCTGAATAACCACATCGTTCGAACTGGTGCCGACAAAACGCCATAACTGGCTGGTATTATAATTCTTGTCCTTACTTTGCTTCTCCCATAGATTCAGATGTGCGTCACCGCCAGACTCCCCTGACACATCCCACACGTTGTTCGTAGGTTCTACTCCTATCCGGAACCCCTGGTTCACTGATTCTATGGTATACGCGTCATATTTGCGAAGATATCTCAGCATCCATTTGCTGTGGGAACCAAGTGCAAAGCTATTCAGGAGCATGCCGTTGATTTCTGCACCGCCTGACTTCCACATGACATTCACGGCATTCATAGAATTCCTTCTGAAAATCTCGCAATATATTCCTACGTTTTCATTCATCCACGGAACGTATTCATTGCCGCTTATCGGGACAACGCATGGTGTAATATACCATCTTCTTGCCTTGTCCGCGGTAGTCTGCACTAAGTTCTGATGCGTGGCAATGGTGTTATGTTCAAGTCCCACCCACAAGCCGCTCTTACGCACCTTGATGTAATACATCTGGTTGCCGACGGCATCTTTCCCCGCGTCATAGAACGCAAACTGCCGGTGCGGTTCGTTCTTTAATTTATCATCACTGTCCTCCCAGATATGCAGGACTGCACCGTCCTTCGTACTCTTACCATCGACATCCAGATGACGGTCGATACCATTCTTCTTGATGAATTTGATACCGTACCATTCATTTTCCACATGTGTCAGACGGAATGTACAGTTTTCTCCTTCCACGTCATCCAGATGTGCCACATTATTCTTCATACCGGCGCCGTTAATATTCCAACGGAAATCCTGATTATCCACCAAAGTCAGGAAAATCTGTTCTCCGTTCGACCCTTCTGTAAACGGCATTGTACGGAACAAACTTCCGCAGCCTGCCGGATAATTACTGTCTGTTAACATCTGCTGCATCTGCGGTTCTACCGTGCCATCCTGATCAGACGCCATGCCGCCGTCTTCCGGCAGCTCTTCACTTTCATGATCAGAAGAAATATCTCCTTCCGGACCATTCTCATCCTCTGTATTGCCAGTACCGTCTTCCACCGGACCGCCACCGCCGTCCTGAACCGGTTCCTCTGCCGGATTCGGCTCTTCTGTCAGATCCGGCTGTGTTATTGCGCCGGATGACGTATCGTCGATCTCAGCGGCGCCGGCCTGTATACTGCATGTACATAATCCTGCTATTAAGATCCATGCCGCTATGCTTCTCCACTTTTTACTCATACCTCACTGCTCCTTTTATTTCCGCGGTCAACAAGCCAAACAGGCATGCTGCATGCCTGCATGTATATATGGCAATTGCTGCGAAGGTTAAATTTATCATTCATTATAGTGTATTTACAAAAGAAACAGATAATATTGTTGTGAATCATACTTTTTTGTTGCGAAAAGCTGACCCTGATGCCCTGCCTGCCGCAAGGTATGAGAAAAGTCCAAAAAAAGACTGCCATGGAATCCTAGATTCCCTGACAGTCTGTCTTATTATCTTATATCTGATTCAATCAACCTGTTAAACCAATTTCATTGGATTAATCTTAACGCCAGGTCCCATGGTAGAAGTAAGTGTCACGCTCCTTAAGAACTGACCCTTCACTGCTGCCGGCCTTGCTTTGATGATTGCGTCAATAAGCGTCTGGAAGTTGTCCGTAATCTGCTCCTCAGTAAAGGATGCTTTACCAAGCGGCACATGGATAATGTTCGTCTTGTCAAGTCTGTACTCAATCTTACCGGCTTTGATGTCATGGATCGCCTTCGTTACATCCATCGTTACCGTACCAGCCTTCGGGTTCGGCATAAGACCCTTAGGACCAAGAACACGTCCGAGACGTCCGACGATACCCATCATATCCGGTGTTGCAACTACTACATCGAACTCAAACCAGTTCTCGTTCTGGATCTTCGGAATCAGCTCGTCGCCTCCTACATAATCTGCTCCTGCTGCCTTCGCCTCCTCAGCCTTGGCATCCTTCGCAAATACAAGGATACGAACCTTCTTACCTGTTCCGTGCGGCAGTACAACCGCGCCACGGATCTGCTGGTCAGCATGACGTCCGTCACATCCGGTTCTGATATGAGCCTCGATCGTCTCATCGAATTTCGCTACTGCAGTCTTTTTAACCAGTGATACCGCATCCGCAACGTCATAGAGGTTGCCTCTGTCAATTGCTTTTGCAGCTTCAATATATTTCTTTCCTCTTTTCATCTAAATAACCTCCTTGTGGTAATGTCGGGATAACCCTCCCACTTATTTGTTCACATTTTAATCTAAGGAATCATCTGCTCGGCTTAGCGCTCGAAAACACCTCGCTTAGTCTCGGTAACAGCATTCGCACTAAGCTCGTGGAATACCTCGCTAAGTGCTGCTAAGGAATCATCTGCTCCACTAGGCTCGAAAATACCTCACAAGGTAGTTACGCTCGACTTAGCGCTCGAAAACACCTCGCTTAGTCTCGGTAACAGCATTCGCACTAAGCTCGTGGAATACCTCGCTAAGTGCTCTATGCTTCCACCTTAACGCCCATGCTGCGACAGGTGCCGGCTACCATACTCATCGCTGCTTCTACTGTCGCTGCGTTAAGATCCGGCATCTTAGTCTCTGCAATCTCTCTTAACTGAGCCTGCGTGATCGTCGCAACCTTCGTCTTGTTCGGAACACCGGAACCTGACTTGATGTTGCAAGCCTTCTTGATCAATACCGCTGCCGGCGGTGTCTTCGTGATGAAGCTGAAGCTCCTGTCACTGTAAACTGTGATAACTACAGGGATGATCAGATCTCCCTGATCTGCTGTCCTTGCGTTAAACTGCTTCGTAAATTCAACGATATTCACACCGTGCTGACCAAGTGCAGGTCCAACCGGTGGTGCCGGTGTTGCCTTTCCGGCAGGAATCTGTAACTTAATGTAACCTTCTACTTTTTTTGCCATCTCAATTACCTCCTTGTGGTGATGTCGGGAAATATGGTCCCTCCCACTGATTTTGATTTACAACTTTTTAACTTCTGCAAAACTGATCTCAACCGGTGTCTCACGGCCGAACAGTTCAACATTGATCGTAAGACTCTGCTTCTGCATATTCATAGACTGGATAGCTCCAACGGTGTCTGCCCATGCTCCGGCAATCACCTGAACCATATCGCCTTCTGCAAAATCAACCACCATATTCTCCCGCTTGATCCCAAGCGGCGCCATCTCTGCATCTGTGAGCGGAACCGGCTTCGATCCGGGGCCTACGAATCCTGTCACACCCCTGGTATTACGCACCACATACCATGTGTCATCATTCATGAACATATGGATCAGTACATATCCGGGAAACATCTTCTTCTGCGCTGCCTTCTGAACGCCGTTCTTCAATTCTACAACATCCTGCATCGGAACGCGGACCTCCAGAATCTGCTCTTCTAAGTGCCTGTTCTCAATCGTCTTATCAATGTTGGCTTTTACTTTGTTCTCATACCCGGAATAGGTATGCACTACGTACCATTTTGCCTCTGACATAAACTCACCTTTCTTGCCTGCAGATCATCAGTGCTATCTTACTAATAAATCCACTCCGTACTGGGCGATAAAATCAACGATCGCAATGATCAGTCCCAGGAGTACGGATACAGAAACAACTGCCGCCGTCTGTTTTGCTACTGTCATCTTGTCTGGCCAAATGATTTTCTTAAATTCCCTGCTAAGACCCTTGAACCAGCTTTTCTTCTGCGTCTTCTCGCTCATGACAACCACTCCTTCTACGGCGAACTACTTCGTTTCCTTGTGCAGTGTGTGTGATTTGCAGAACTTGCAGTACTTCTTAGTCTCCATGCGCTCAGGATGTGTTTTCTTATCC
>CANDQP010000057.1 GCA_947388185.1 uncultured Dorea sp.
ATCCTGTTCAATAATCCGCATACCCGGAGTCAGTTCCTGATTCAATATCTTAAGGCGAATCTCCTCCGCTACATTTTCACGCAATGTCTTGAATGCCAATTTACCCATAAGTAGCCCCTTCTCCCTGCGGTGATCAGACATGTTCTCCTGCTGCCTGACACTTCTTCATCATTTCCTGCTTCAATATTCATTATATTTTACCATAGCAACGCCAATAACGGAAATACTTCTTGCAAAATTTCTATATATTTCCGCAGACGGCAGAAGAAAAGCCAGGATAAAAGCGGTCTTAACACTTTCATCTGGCTCTTCGTCTGCCGTCCGGCCTTATTATTATTGACTTTGTTCCTTCTTCTCTATATAATCCAGAACCATCTGCACGGCTCCCTGGACTCCCGTCTTGCCTACGTTGATCACCAGATCATAGCACTTGGGGTCGTCCCTCTTCGTTCCCGTATACCGCAGATAATACTCATTCCGCTTCTCATCGCGCGCCTTAAGCTCCTCAAGCGTCTGCCCCTGATAGTATTCCTGTCCTTCTTTCTCTCTGTAATCATCATCCGCGTAGACGAAGAGCGAATAAGTATGAGGCATATCCGCCAGCACGAAATTCGCACATCTTCCAAGGAAGATTCCCGGCGCCTTTCTCGCAAGCTTTAAGATCAGCTTACTCTGCTCTTCAAATACCCTGGTATCCACAACATCTTCTGCAATTCCGGCTCCCGGCATGGAATATGGCGAGAATGTCAAAGTCCGGCCCTCGTTGTAAGAATCCAGATATTTCTGCAGATTCTCAATATTGGCTGACTCCATCCCGAAACGTTCTCCCAGCATACAGATGATCTGACGATCATATACGCGGCACTTAAGCTCCTTGGCCAATTCCTCCGCAATCTTCCTTCCGCTTGCACCGTAGAGACGGCCGATGGCTATATTGATCTGATTGCTGTACTTACCGGACTCTCCTGCCAGACCGCCATGCCGCGCCGAATCCAAATCGTCCGCCAGTTCAGGCACATCTGCGTCTGCTTTGCCTTCTCTTGCGATCAGCTCTCTCATCATCTGATCATATTTCTTATCAAGCCTGTAGCATAACGCGATCAGGAACATGAGAAGCCAGATTGCAATCGGCACATACAGGTAGAAACCCTTGATCACCGCGATCGCCTCGGCCGTCTGCTCTGCCGCCGTGGCCTTCAATCCGTCGAATGCCGCCCAGGACAGGATACTTCCCATTATTGCAGATGTGAAGCCTGATCCCGCCTTCTGCCCCATACTCATGGATGAGAACATCAGCCCTTCGATACGAAGCCCTGTCTTCCACTGTCCGTATTCTATGGCGTCGCTTGGAAGAGAATACTGCACCCCGTAGAATGGTGCGATTCCGAATCCTCTCATGATACAGGTGAGGACTCCCAGAGGTATACTGGTAATATTCATCAGGAACAGAAGCTGTCCGGCAACACCAAGGATGCAGCCCGCACAGATCAGGTTCCGTTTCCCGAACTTCGGAAGCAGCTTCGGAAGCAAAGCGATCCCAACGATCGTCGCGATCTTCTCGGATGCCGACAGCGGCATAACAAGATCCACATCATTTAACACATACTGACAGTAATAAGTAAGATCCGTTCCGATAATGATCTGATATACCGTATAGAACAGCATCAGGCCCAACGCAATCAGGAAATACGGATTGCTTACCGTGGCCTTAAGCGCCGTCCAGAACGGAATATTTTCCTTGCTCTTCTGCGCCGTCTGCACCCGCTCCGTACAGGTCGCGTAGGTATTCAGCAGTACGAATACGGAGATGACTGCGTATACGGCCGTTACGAGAATCCATGCTGCCTGTTCATTGCCGATCAGCGCCGCAACCTTATTGATCAGAGGCAGCGTAAATGCCGTAATGACCATACTTGCCGTGATGGACAGGATCATACGGATATTGCAGATCACATCCCGCTCTCTCCTGTCACGGCTCATCAGCGATCCCAGCGCATGGAACGGCTGGCTGATCGCCGTATACACAACGGTATTCATGATGTTATAGGTCACAAAGGCATAGACGACCTTGCCCTTCGGCCCCATGCCCGGCATCGTAAAGAGCACGATAGCAGCCAATGCATAGGGCACCGCAAGCCTCAGAATCCATATCCTGGATTTCCCGTATTTGGAGTGAGTCCGGTCAATGATGGTTCCCATCAGCACATCCGAGAATCCGTCGAATACACGGGACACCAGCATGATCATTCCCACAGAACCGGCTGATATGCCGACCACATTGGTATAGAAGTAGATCAACAGTGTCGTCGTCATCGTGTACATCAACGTCAAAGCCGGGTCGCCGAAACAGTACGCCAGCTTCTCAGACATGGGCACCTTGATGAACTCATCCATATCCTTATTCTTTTGTTTATAATTCAATAGTTCCGCTACTGATTTCATAATTTTTCCTCATATTTGAATCACGCCCTGCGAACTAGTACATCATTGCATTAATAACAGTGAATAATGTGCTTGATATCTGCGTCAGATGTGCGTCTACAATCCGACGGCGTAGCGGGCTACGTCTAGGATTGGAGGCGTGCATCTGGCACAGATAGCGAGTGCAGAATTCACTGTTAATTAAGCAATGCTGTACTAGCGATTCAACAGCTCACGTTCGATGATTTCCCGAGCCTTCGGCGCTTCTGTATCCATACGTTCCGGATATCCGAAGATCGATACACAGGAGATCGCATCACCTCCAACCTTGAACTTCTTATTTGCAAAATCCATTTTCCTCAGGGTCTCAAAGATACCTGCAAAATCAACGTCACCCTCTCCCATCGGGTTATGCTGATGAATAGAGACATCCTCTCTCCCCATACTGTTCAGCCACGGCGGGTTCAGGATATATCTGCAGTCTTTGGTCTGGTTGTATGTATCTGCAAATAATACATGGCTCAGATCATCGCCTGCATACTCCAGCATAGAGCGTACGTCGCCTACTCCTTTGTCATAGAAGAATCCATGCGGAGCGGAATATACATATTTCAGATTATCGGAACGATAACTCTTCACCATATCACAGGTCTCGTTATTCAGCTCACAGAAATCCCACGGATGCGACTGGATCTCTACGCGGATCCCCTCCTTCTCGAACAGCGGGAGCAGTTCATCCATAGAACGGAACCACATGCCGTTACAGATCTCCTGCTGGTTCGGATCACCGGAAAGCTCCGTATTGATTACCTGCACGCCCATATTTACCGCGATCTCAACAATCCTTTTCCAATTCGCCACCGCCATCTTCCGCTGCTCCTCTGTCGGGCCGGACCAGCGGTACACAACGATGAAGGAAGAGATCTCTACTCCCGTCTCGCCAAGCGCCTTTCTATACTCCACCTCGCATTCCCTCGAGAAAAGCGGATGCTTATAGAATGGATTAATGCGCGGATGCGGAGACTGTTCGATATACTTGTACCCCCAGTCCGCTACTTGATGTACCATATCGTTAATACCCATCTGTTTTGCCAATACGTCTACGTCAAACGCTATCTTCATTATTATTCTCCTTCCTGCTGCTGCCTGTTCTTATCTGATATTACAAACAGATCTATTACAGACCGGTATGCTCGGCAATATATTTTCTTGCTTTCAGCGCATATTCAAACGGATTCGCCTTCGCCGGATCCTGCTCCGCCTCTACGACTACCCATCCCTGGTAACCAGCTTCCTCAAGTATCTTAAAAATCGGCGCAAAATCCACGTCCCCATCTCCCGGAACGGTAAATGTTCCCTCGCGCACTCCCTTTAAGAAGCTCCATTTCTCCTTCCGGGACTGCTCTACTACACTCTTTCTCAAATCCTTCAGATGCACGTGGCGCACGCGGTCAACATATTTCCTCAGAACCTTCTCCGGGTCGATCCCCGCGAATGACAGGTGGCCGCTGTCGAACAGAAGGAATACCAATTCAGGGTCTACGGATGCCATAAAACGATCGATCTCCTCTTCCGTCTGTACGACCGTTCCCATATGATGATGGAAGGTCAGCACCATTCCCTTGTCCTTCGCGATCCTGCCCAGTCTGTTAAGCCCTGCTGTAAGCAGCTCCCACTCCTCGTCATTCATGACATATTTGCCTTCCTGGATCGGGCGGTCTAACATTCCCTGGATACTGTAGCTCTGTTCGGATACGCCGATGCATTTTGCACCCACCTGTGTCAGGAAATCACACTGCTTAATAAAAGCTTCCTCCGTCTCCTCGTACGGCCTGCTGATCAGGAAAGAGGAAAACCACTGATTGCAGATCGTCATACCTCTAAGATCTAACGCTTTCTTCAGGACTGCAGGATCCGCCGGGTAGTGGCTGCCCACTTCCGATCCGGTAAATCCCGCAAGCGCCATCTCGCTGACAGTCTGCTCAAACGTATTCTCCTTGCCAAGCTCCGGCATATCATCATTCGTCCATCCGATGGGTGCGATTCCAAGTGAAACCTTACTCTTGTCTAGCATCTCTTTTTGCTCCTTTACTGTTCGTATGATTTTAAGCGAAATACTTCTCTACAAACGCCTTCGTTACTTCCGCTGCCTTCTTCACATTCTCCTCGTGTGACATCGCATAGTATTCCGGACGGAATTCCTCGATGGTGCACACACCGTCGAAACCGATCTCCTTCAATGCGCCTGCGATCGCAGCATGGTCGATCACGCCCTCTTCCGGCCACAGTCTCTTGTCATCCCCGCAGGAACCAAGCGGAAGGTCTTCGCAGTCATTCAGATGGTACGCGAAGATCTTCTTGCCGTCCGCGTTCTTAAGATCCTCGAGCTTAGAGCACATCTCATGGAAATGGAAGGTATCAACCGTGATTCCCACATTATCTCTGTCTACAGCCTTCACTACGTCATACGCCGTGCCAAACTGATTGATGGAGCAGTTCGGAGCGCCGCAGAATTCCAGGGAAATCCTGATGTCAGAGCCTACCTTGTCAGACAGATAGCGAAGTCTTGCAACTGCCTCTTCCTTAATCTCGGACACACTCTTATCCTTCACGTCAAACTGAGGAACCGTGATCAGCATCTTCATACCGATCGCCTTGCACACCTCGATAATGAAATCCGTCTCCTCGTCGATCTCCTTCACACCGGCCTCATCCCTCTGGTTGAAATAGATCAGGGTATTATACGCCCATGGTTTCAGATGATGGTTCTTGAACCAGTCTGCCAGTTCCTCCAACGTATGCTCTTTCAGATAATCCTTCACGCAGTCGAACCTGATCTCAATATAATCAAACCCATACTTCTCACATGCTTCCAGGTCAGCCATGAGGGACTGTCCCTTACACTCCAGTGCTGTTGCTTCATTAAATCCTAATTTCATAATCGCGGTCTCCTTTTCATCTTTATTGCATATTATTTCATAATATTGCTTTGTTTGTCTGTCTGCTCACATCTTATTTTGATTTACTTATTTTGCGTGCCCGTGTACGCTTTTCTGAAAAATATACACCGCCTGCCGCGGGGTCCTTAACTTGCATAAACTCCGTCTTCTTGGCCGTAATATCCTTCTTACTTATAAAACTCCGGCTTCTCAACCGTTACAACCTTCTCGATATTGCCCGTTTCCTGCGCCTTTACCAATGCGTCTGCGGTAACTGCCGCCAGATATCCGTCCCATGTGGTAGGTCCTTCGATCACATCTTTTGCAGCACAGTCGACCCAGTTCTGGATCTCTGCATCATAAGCATCCTTGAACAGTACAAAACAATCCGTTGTGATCTCTGTAGAAGCCGCCGCATTCTTCCTGATAGAAGGAGCCATCGGAGCGCCCATCTTAAGTGCACCGTCCTCGCATACTACTTCGCAGTTGATATCGTATCCGAACTTACAGTTTACAAAACACTCTACATCGATGCAGATACCGCTCTTCGTGCGCATCAGCATGATCTGCGGATCCCTAAGCTCAGAGTGAGAATACTTCGTAACCTTCGGCATGATCACCTGCACACTCTCATAATCATCATTGACCAGCCAGTGACACAGATCTATCTCATGAATCACCGTATCATGTACCGCCATCGGCGTATTGTAATTCGTCCCCACCTCAGGATTCCTGTGCGTACAGTGCATCATCAGCGGTTCGCCGTACTCGCCTGTCGCTATCGCGTCCTTGATCTGGTTATATCCTTTGTGGTAACGGCGCATGAATCCCAGCTGGATCAAATGTCTGCCGGAGGCTGCCTCCGCATCCATTACCTTCTTGCAATCCTCTGCTGTCGTACAGAGCGGTTTCTCACAGAACACACGCTTGCCGGCCTTGATCGCTTCAAGAAGATCGTCAACATGTGCGAATCCCGGTGATACGACCAGAACCGCGTCAACATCAGGATCGTTGATCAGCGCTTTGCCGTCCGTATAGACCTTGGCTCCGCCTGCGATCTCGGCCGCCTTCTTCGCTCCTTCTTCAAATACATCTGAAACTGCCACAACCTCGGCTCCCTGGGTTCTCTCTGTGATCCTCTTGATATGATCTCTTCCCATTCCGCCGCATCCGATAACTCCTACTCTTAACATTTTGTTTTCCGCCTTTCTTGTTTTGTTTTATTTTTACTTTTTTGCTTGTTTCTTTATGTTGTTATTTTAGCATTGCGTT
Source organism: uncultured Dorea sp. (assembly GCA_947388185.1). Classification (GTDB taxonomy): domain Bacteria; phylum Bacillota; class Clostridia; order Lachnospirales; family Lachnospiraceae; genus Sporofaciens. Next base: position 6,633 of record CANDQP010000057.1, read on the forward strand.
CACGTGAACGCAATATGTAATTTGCACAAATATAACAAAATGATTTTATCTATTATGACTATCCGTTAAAAAATACACAAAAAAATTGTGCAAAATATATGTTTTACCAACATATAATCTGCACAATTCTATACATATTGTCTCTGCTCTTCTTACAGAGCTTCGATGTGGAACTCATCCTGACAGCTTCGGCCTTCGTTCTTCACTAATAATTCATGTTCGTCATAGGAACGCATTCCGTTCACACGCAAGATCTCTCCAATATTCTGCCTGCTGTTCGGAATAACCCTGCTCTGCACCCATCTGAAACTCCACATAGAATCCACATGCCGGATTCCTTTTTGCAAAAATAAAGAAATCATAAACGGAGCTTCCTTTGCACTAACATTTTCCGGAACATCTATTGTATAACTTTTATTTTCTTCATCATAGTTCAAAATAGCCACTGTTTTATTCCGGCCGTTTCTTTTCACTGCATATCTCTTCAAAATGACACCACCTTTTCCAGACCATTTCCCATATTTTTTCAATATGTTTTTGTGTAAGAATCCTCTCTATCCCTTCTAAAATATACTTTTTATCCTCTTGCTTCAATACATTAATCCTTAAGTCCGCGCTATCTGGTATCAATGACAGATTATACTCCAATGACCTGGACCCTATATAATTATTGGCCAGAAAATCCTGCATGACATCTGTTTTATCAAGTGCCTCCTCATCTCCGTATGTTGAAAAAAGCAGCGACACTCCCTGATCGAATAACGGCGCCAGCCTTATGCTCTCATCTTCTATACTTCGTAAGACTTCCAAATTGCTCCCATGCCTGTCTCTGTTTGCAATTAAATAATCGACACACATCATCTGATAAATATATATTTCCCATCCATTTCTTACCGCAAACTCTAGCGGTGACTCATTATTTCGCTTTTGCAGATCATAAAACATATCATATGCAAGTTTTTCTTCATTATTCCGGCGGAAATTATCTGATGCAGAAATCCATGTTTCCAACTCTTTTCCATCTATCATTACCCGCGCATAGATGATTCTATATTCTACATGCGGTATCCCCAGAATATCCATAATCCTGCTTACAATTAATTCATTGATACACTCATGGCCAAACACCCCGCGATAACTATCATAATTAGACAATTTGTAATATATTCTTTTTCCGTCAATTTCGTCGTAAGCCTTTAAAAAGCAGCCAGGTGTACCGGGAGAAATTTTTCGAACCGCCCAATCCAAATACCTCATATCCTGCAATTCAAATACTATATCTTTCATCATTACATCTCCCCTGTCACCATACTTCTTATACAAGATTATACTTCGTCTTGATCACGATCTCCGTATAAGCGAATTCCTTCTCCGGCTCTTTCCCGTCAAATATCTTCTCAAACAATATCATAACCGGCTCATAGCCTTGCCTGTAACCATCCTGTCCGATCAGAAAACGGATCTTCCCTTCCTCCAGATATTGTACATTCTGGGCTGTCAGGTCATTGGAGATCACCTTCACCTTATCCGCCAGCCCAAGATCGTTAAGAGCCTTACAGACTCCCTGGACACCGGATGCCGCAAGATAAATGCCTGTCAGATCCTCATATTCCTTCAGCATCCCGTTGGTAATCATCTCTGCCATACGGTTATCATCAAAAGCATACTGGACATCCAACACCTGCATATCCTCTCTCAGCATTGCAAATTCCTTTAAAAATCCTTTCGTCCGGTTCTTATGCCCATAAGCGGCAGGATAACCGGATATCACAAGAACCTTCCCGGATGCCGGAAGAATATCTGCCATCAGCCCTGCCGCTACTCTCCCGCTCTGATAAGTATCCTGTCCGACAAAACAGAGACGCTTCGACTCCTCGATATCAGAGTTGAATGTAATGACCGGGATCTCCGCGTCCGCCAGTTCATCAACCGTAGCTTTCAGCTTCTCATCATCCACCGGAACGACCGCAATTCCGTTGCAGCCCTTCTCCTTTAACTCATACATCGCCGCAACCGCTTTCCCCGCATCAAAATCATCAATCCTCCGAATGATCACATCCGCTCCCAGACGCTCTACCTCGGCCTTGGCATCTTCCGCTCCTTCGATGACCTTCTCCATAAACGGCGTATTCGCCGCCTGGATGATCACACCGATCGTGATCGACCTCTTCGACATCGCCAACGCTCTGCCCGCCCGGTTTGGCTGATATCCCATCTCATCTGCGATCTTCCGGATCCGGTCCGCAACCTCCGCATTGATCCTTCCCCTGTTATTCAAAGCTCTGTCCACAGTGCCCCTGGAGACTCCTGCCGCTTCCGCTATCTGCTGCAAGGTTACAGCCATCTCATTTCCTCCCTGTCCGCAGCAGTCATGTACATGCTCTATTGCCGCCGTTTTCTTGTCTTTTATTATAAATACCATAAAAACAATTGTCAAACCTACAATCCATTCCCCAAATCTTTTATTCTCTTGTCAACATGGATAAATACACAAATAGCACCTCTCATTTTTGTGTATTTTATCCAACTTCTATTCGTATTCACATCACACTGACAGCACTATAGCAAAAACCCCGCAGGAATCAGAACTATCTTTTCCTGATTCCCGCAGGGTTTCACCTTGACAACGATATCTATAATTTTAAACCATAATCTCAGAGATCTTAACCGGACGATGCTCTTCTAATGACTTCTTCGCCGCAAGGCCCATCAATACAGGCTGCAAGCCGTCTTCAACTCCAAGCGGAGCATCCGTATTATTCTCAATCGCTTCGATAAAGCACTTGATCTCCTTCGCATATGCATCCATATAACGCTCCAGGAAGAAATGCAGCGGCTTCTCGCCTGTTACACCGTCCACATTGCTTATCACTGCCGCACTTGCCGCATCATTGCCGGTAGCAACCATTCCCTTGGAACCGAACACTTCCGCTCTCTGATCGTATCCGTATACAGCCTGTCTGGAGTTGTCGATCACTGCGATCGCACCGTTCTCCATCTTCAGAGTGATCACTGCGGTATCTACGTCTCCCGCCTCTCCGATTGCCGGATCAACAAGTACAGCCGCCTCTACATACACCTCCGTTGCATTGCATCCTGCAAGGAAACGTACCATATCAAAATCATGGATCGTCATATCCAGGAACATTCCGCCGGACACCTTAACATAGTCTGCACACGGCGGCTCCGGGTCTCTGGATGTGATCTTGATGATGTGAGTATCACCGATCTTGCCTGCTGCCACAGCATCCTTCACTGCCTCGAAGTTGTGGTCAAATCTGCGGTTGAAACCTACCTGATACTTCACCGGATTCTTCTTAAGCGCATCGATCACTTCCTTGATCTTAGCCACGTCATGATCGATCGGCTTCTCGCAGAATACGTGCTTTCCTGCATTGATCGCCTCCACAGAGATCGGAGAATGCGTATCTGTGGAAGAACAGATCAGCACCGCGTCAATCTCTGGATCTGCGATGATCTCCTTGTAATCCTTCGTCGTATTCTCCACACCCATCTTCTTCGCCCATGCGGCCGTCTCATCATTCATAAATGGGTCCGCAAGGCTTTTGATCCTCGCATTGCCCACCTTCGTGCAAATACTCTCAACATGAACTCTTCCGATTCTTCCTGCTCCGATAATACCTACTGTAACCATAATCTTTTATTCTCCTTTCCAATCATTCGCAAACGTATTTTATAATCCTGTCTTCTCTGCAATAAACTTTCTTGCCTTGATCGCATATTCCAGCGGATTCGCCTTCGCCGGATCCTGCTCTGCCTCTACCAGCATATATCCCTCATAACCATGATCCTCAAGAACCTTGAAAATAGGATCGAAATCAATACATCCGTCTCCCGGTACGGTAAATGCTCCCTGTCTTACACCCTCAAGGAAGCTTAAGTTCTCTTCCTTCACCTTCTTAACGATCTCCGGGCGGATGTCCTTCAGGTGCACATGCTTGATCCTGTCCACATATTTGGTAACCATCTCAAGCGGATCTGCCCCGCAGTATGTAAAGTGTCCGGTATCAAACAGCAGGCTTACATACTCTGGATCCGTATTCGCCATCATGCGCTCCACCTCGTCCGGGTCCTGCACAACCGTTCCCATATGATGATGGAAAGTAAGTGCGATTCCGTATTCATCTTTGGCGATCTTGCCAAGACGGTTCATACCCTCGCAGAATGTCTTCCACTCATCATCATTCATCACATACTTGTATCCGAAGATCGGTGTGTCCTGCTGCCCCTGTACGCTGTGGCTCTGTTCGGAAGCGCCGATCACCTTAGCTCCCATCGCTTTCAGGAAAGTAAGCTGTGCACGGAATTCCTTCTCCACCTCTTCAAACGGCTTCGTGATCAGGAAAGAAGAGAACCACTGGTTGCAGATCTCGATTCCTCTTAACTCCAAAGCTTTCTTAAGCACCTCCGGATCCTTAGGGTACTTGTTGCCTACCTCTGACCCGGTGAATCCTGCCAGCGCCATCTCGCTGACACACTGTTCAAATGTGTTCTCTCCTCCCAGATCCGGCAGATCATCGTTCGTCCACGCAATGGGAGCGATTCCAAGTTTTACTTTGCTTTTGTCAAACATCTTTGACTCTCCTTTCTCTATATCAATTCTTTTTTCTCTTTGTCTCTCTGAAAAAAATATACCATATCCGTACATCTAAAAAAACACTCTTTTTTTTAGTTTTGTTGTTTTGTTTATTCCGTCAGATAAATGTTGTCTTATTTTTAGGTATGAACATTTTTTCTCCGGTAATCCACCGGGCTGCACCCGTTTATTTTCTTAAATGCCTTAGAAAAATAATGATAATCGTTGAACCCGGCTTCCCGCGCCACCTCCTTTATCTTGCCGTTCGTGCCCCTAAGCAATGCCCTGGCACACTCCATCCTCAGATCCAGCAGATAAGACGAGAATCCGATTCCCAACTCCTGCTTGAACAAAAAGCTTAAATACGCAGGATTCAGTTCCGCCGCTTTTGCGGCGTCTGATAGTCCGATCTGCTCTTTATAATGCGCATGCAGATAATCCACTGCCCGTCGGACCGCCGCACCTGCATGCTCCGGCAGCGCCTTCCTTTTCTCCATGAATAACCGGATCCCGTAATCCTCGCACACTGACATAAGCTGTCCGATCCTGATAATTCCGGCGTACTCTTCCTGCGGCCGGTCCATCTTCAGCCGCTCATCCAGAGATCTTATCCAGTGGAGAACCAGACGGGGATCTGTATGTTCCTTGCAGAATACTGCGGACACCTTCTCAAATCCGTCCTTCATATTCTCATACTGGCGGCATTCGGCGTAATCCGCCGCATGCTCCAGGACCTCCTGCGCCTCACGGGGCAGTATCCTTCCGATCCCCGGACACTCTTCATAATACAGTATTCCCTCTTCTTCATAAAAGCTAAGCTTGACCGTCTCTCTGGCCTGCTGGTATGCCTGACGGATCCCCTCTTCTCCAAAACATATCCCGCTCACTCCCACGAAGAACGCATACTCCTCGTCTTTGCAGCAGCGGAAACATGCCGTGGCAATGCCGGTCAGCCTTTGCTTCATCAGACTGTCCCTGTGCATTCCGGACATATCCAGGAAACAGCAGAAAACTCCCTCTCCCAGATACACACTTTCCGCACATTCCAATCCCGTCCCGGGCGAATCCCTCACGCATACGCCTGTCTCTCCAGGCGCCGCCCCGTCATAGATATCCTCGGCCCTGCGTTCCAGTTCTCTTGTAAGCTTCCGCAAGAACCTCTGCGCGTACTGCTCCAGTTCCAATTCGCTGTATTGATACTTTAATGTTCCCCAGGACGGGATAAACAGATTGATTACCGCACTGTTGACATATTTCGCACGGATACCCGCTTCTTTCCTTCTTTTCTCCCTCTCATCCGCAGTAAAGCTGCCGGCAAGAAGTCCGTTGAAGAAGTGATATTTCAGCGATTGCCTGCCCATCTCCATCAGCCGTCTGGTTTCATCATTTTCCCGGAACATCTCTTTCTTATCCTGAAGCTGCCTTGCCGTATGAACAAGCATCTCATACAGGCTGTCTTCATTCAGGGAATTCTTAAGCACATACTCGTCAGCCCCAAGTTTCATGGCCTCTTTCACATATTCAAAATCATCATGACAGCTAAGTACAATAATATATACGGTATGATTAGTCTCCCGTATCCTTCTGATCAGTTCGATTCCATCCATCAGCGGCATAGAGATATCCGTGATCACCACCTCCGGCCCCAGCTGCTCCACAGCCGTAAGCGCTTCCTCGCCGTCTCTTGCATCGGCTACGATCTGATAACCCGCCCGCTCCCACGCATTAAGCTGCTTCAGATAGCTCCTCACCAGAAAATCATCATCCACAATCACAGTCCTGATCATATCCTTGCTCCCTTTCCCTTGGCACATCACAATGCGTACCTGTCCTGCTCCCTGTATGCCGGAAGACACAGGCAGATCTTCGTTCCCGCTTCACTGCTCTCGCAGACAACTCTGCCGGCGCTGCCATAATACAGCCGCAGCCGTTCTTTCACATTCGCCACTCCGATTCCAGACAGTCCTCTCGCTTTCTTCTGCTTCTGTTGTAAGAGCTCTTCCATCTGCTCCTTCGTCATGCCTCTGCCATTGTCCTGCACCCACAGCTGAAGCTGCCCTTTGTCCACATTTCCGCCGATCACGATCCTGTTCCTGCCTGCTCTCAGATCCAATCCGTGCAGGATCGCATTCTCCACAAGCGGCTGGAGCATCAGCCTTGGAAGGAAACACGGCAAAGCTTCCTGCTGTATCTGATAATCCGTCACGATCTCTTCTTCATAGCGCATACGCTGCAGATTCATGTAATTCTTTACAAAATGTATCTCCTCTGCAACAGTGACGAATTTCCCTTTCTTATTGATGCTTGCCTGAAGAAGCTCTATAAAGTCTTCGAGCAGCCCGCCGATCTCTGCCTCGCCCTTTAACAGCGCGGCGTATTTGACAGAATTCAATGTATTATACATAAAATGCGGAGTGATCTGATACTGCAGCGCCTCAAGCTCCGCGTCCTTTTTAAGCATTTCCTCCTGCACCAGCTGGCCGATCAGGCTTTCAATATGGCCCAGCATATCGTTAAATTCTGCCGACAGGATACCGATCTCATCCTTCGTGGTCACTTCCACCCTGCGCTCCAGCTCACCGCCGCTGACCAGGCTCATTGTCTCCGTCAGTCTCCTAAGCGGCTGATACATAGCCTTCGTGATCAAGACCATCAGAACCGCTGCACTGCCAAGGACCGCCAGGAGGATCGCCGCCAGGTAAAAACGCATCTCTCTTAAGTCAGCCAGCACTTCCTTCTTCTCTGTCTCCATCTGAAAAGAATATCCCAGGAAATCCGTCCGGTACTGCACACAGATCATATCCTGCTCTGCTGCCGCTTCCTGCCCGGCATTATAAGGCCGCCCTGCATCCTCCAACGTCTTCGCAGACACGATCCTGCCATCCTCATCAAGGAGCACTGCCCTTGAAGTTCTCCCGTCTTCCAGCTTATCAAGATAATTATAATACAAGGTCCGTTCCTTCAGGCAGCTCATAACATAAGCACAGACCTCACCGTTATCCGCCTCTACCGGACTTACGAACACCAGGATGTGCTCCTGCTTTTGCAGCGGGTCCCCGATCAGCGCCGGCGTAAGGGAAGTCATACCCGTCTTCCTGATCTCTTCGATCTTATCCTCTGATATCCCCTTTTGGTATACCGGATACTCCAGAGATGTCACGATCATCTGCTTCCTTGGAATCACCAGGCATACAGAAGCCGCCTCACTGTTCCTGTCGGAATAACTCCGAAGCATTCCGGCAAGGTTCGTCAGACATTCTTCCTTTCCGCCTGACAGATAATCTTCTGCTTCCGACAGAATCTCTTCATCACAGGATGCCTGCACCGTAAGGAAATAGATCTCTTTCAGAGATTCATCCAGTGCGTCTCCCATCTGACGTACTCTGCCGTAGAGATTCTCCACATAATCCTCTTCTATCATCCCGGCGGATCTCTGATAGAACATCACAGTGATCAGAACCACTGCACACCCCGTCACTGCAAGCATCACCAGGATCATCTTGCTTCTCATACTGCGGAACATACTCTGTCTCCTAAGCCGGCATCACATGCGGCTACTCCCACTCGTCTATATTATCCTTCGTTAAAATATCTGCTTCCAATATCCGATCCTCCAGCACAGAATTGTTGTTCCCTCTGTTCTCTGCAATGAACCGGACCGTCTCATATCCGATATCATATCCTGACTGGGCAGCCAGTGCGGCGAGTTCTCCGTTCTCAACCGCAGTCAGTGCATCCTGCTGGGCGTCCACCGTCATGACCGCTACCTGCGATTCGCCCAGATATTGCCGAATCCCCAGAGCCGTGACTCCGCTCGTTGCAAATATGCCGTCAATATCCGAATACTCTGAGAATATCCTTGATATCTCTGCATCTGAGATCAGGAGATTCGCATACCCGCTCTCGACAAACACAATCTCTATCTCTGTATTCTCTTCTATGTATGATTGAATACCCTCCATACGCTCAGAATGCGCAGTCTGCCTTAAGTCTCCCGTAACGATTCCCACTTTCCCGCGGTTCAAAAGCCTCGCCGCCATATTTGCGGCAAGTTCTTCTCCCGCTTTCCGGTTATCAATTCCTATGTACGGAATTCCCTCTGCCAGGATCTTCGTATCATATGCTACGATTCTTATCCCCGCCTCTTCTGCTTCCGCCAGATACGGAGCGTCATAAGAAGAGATCGGAGAGATCGCCAATGCGTCCACATCCTGTCTGATCAAATCATGGAACATCTTCTTCTGCATCCTGTCGTTAGACTCCGAATCAGGAGAAATAATCTTGACAGACACGCCGTAATCCTTGCCCGCCTTCTCCATGCCTGAGCATACGGACATCCAGTATTCACTGTTCCTTGATTTCGTGACAACACCGATCGTATACGGCTTCTCGCCGGACTTTGTTTTCTCATTGCGTGCACATCCAATTACCGCACAGACTCCCAGCATAATTGCCGCTGCGAATCTTACTGCTCTGCTGTTCCGGTTAAAGATTCCCATCTCGCTGCCCTCTGTCGGTTTTCCCCTGTATACAGGCTGTTCTTCTTAATTTCTACACACTTTCTCTATACCATAATATACAAAATATATGCCTGCGTGTCAACACATTTTTTGTAGTATTTTGCATGAAAAACACGCGATTTTTGCGTGCTTTTACAATTCTCCTTTTGCTTCTCTTGCCATCAGTTCCTCCATAACGGACGAATATTTCTTATCAAGCTTATACAGCGCCAATGTGATCACCGCGATCCCTGCCACAATAACCGGACCGAACTTGTAGATCGTAACAATACAATTCAAGGCAGATTCCGGCTGTACAGCACTTCCTTCAGATGAACTGATATAACCTGCCGCGGAGAGCATTCCCGTCATAACCGCCGATGCCAGTCCCGCACCGACCTTCGTACCGATAGAACCGCCCGCGAAGATCAGGCTTTCCTGGCGAATATGCGTCTTCCACTGACCGAACTCAACTACATCCCCGATCATTCCGAATACCGCAGCGTTCAAAGGCGCCAGACCGATCGCTCGGAGCACACAGCTTCCCACCATCCAGGTAAAATCATACGGATTCAGGAAGAATATCAACTGGCCGGCCAGTGCGATCACGGCTCCCGCAAACGCCGCATTCCGCTTACCGTACTTCTTGATCAGCGGTGCGCATAAGAAGATACACACAACCAATACCAGCGTCTCTGTCAGATACAGCGCACTGTACATCCAGGTATCGTTATGGAATATGTATTTGCAATAATAAGGAAGAATCGTTCCTGATATACCAAAAGATACGCTCTGCAGCATCCACAGCACAAGAACCGCCCAGAAATACTGGTTAGATACCAGAGCCTTCAATCCCTTTCCGGCGGAAACCTTCTGTGCTTCTTTCTTCGCAGCGATCACTACGGTCTCTTTGCATTCCAGGAAACAGATCACCAGAAGAATCAACGCGATTACGGCCCACACTGCCATTGTCTTCACCCATGCAGCCTGATCATCTCCGAAAAATTTAACCAGAGGAAGTGTAAAAGTCACTGCCATAATTCTTCCCAGCGGAGACAGCCCCATCCTGACAACGCTCAGCATATCTCTTTCTGCCGAAATACGTGTCATCATTGCAGAAAGGCTTCCGTAAGGAAGATTGACTGCCGTATAGCACACAGTCGTACAGAAGTTATAGGTCACAAATATATAGACAGCCTGCACCATGGCAGTTGAATGCGGCACAGTAAATAACAGGACGGCCGACAGTGCATACGGTACGCTCATCCACAGGATCCAGGGTCTTGATTTGCCCCATTTTGAATTCGTGCGCTCCACGATCATTCCCATGACCAGATCTGAAACTCCGTCAAACAGACGCGAGATCAGCATAACCATTCCGATCGTCGCCGGATTGATTCCTACATAATCTGTATAAAAAAGCGTAAGCAATGTTCCGACCATTCCGAATATTACATTACATGCTACATCTCCGCCCGCATAAGAGACCCTTGTTCTCCACCCGAGCCTGTTTCCTTCCATAGAATTATCCTTCATCTTTGTCTCCTCCCTTTCTTAGCTCCGGCTCTTGCCGGTACAAATGACCCAGATCCGGTCATTTGCTGTTCTTATGAACAGTTCTTTACCTTAAGAAAAGGATAACAGACATTCTATGGTATCAGAATCCGTACATTTTTTAGATTTCTTAGTATTTTACAAGTTGATATGAATTTGACAATGTTTTGTTGTCTTATTTTTAGAGACTCAATTTTTGTATCCCGACGAGTATTCTGCCGATCAAAAAGTACGGAACTCACTCTGCCCTGAATATGTTCGATGAATTTTCCATGACGAATCCCGGACCCCTGGCTTCCTTCGTAGGATTCACCGACCAAGAAGTACAAGATCTCTGTGCTGATTTTCAGATGGACTATGACGAGATTAAACGCATGTATGACGGATATTGCTTTGAGGGCACCACGCATGTCTACAGCCCGCGTTCCGTCGTAAGTGCACTCCTGACCCGAAGCTATGATAATTTCTGGAATAAGACCGAGACATTTGAGGCGCTTCGAGACTATATCATCCTGAATTTCAAGGGACTTAAGAGTATCATAACCGAGCTTCTAGCAGGTGCGCGCAAGAAGATCAACACTTCTACATTTACGAACGATATGACTGCCTTTTCCTCTGCAGACGATGTTCTCACCCTCCTGGTTCATCTGGGCTATCTGGGATATGATTATAAGACAAAAGAAATATTTATCCCTAACTCAGAGATTTCCTCCGAATTCTGTAATGCCGTTGAATCTGCCGGGTGGGATAATATTATGAATGCTGTCAAGAAATCAGAAGCATTGTTAACCGCAACCCGCATGCCTCCTCTGCATATATCCGCACATACCGGCAACATTAAAAACACCGTGCCGCGCAGCCAACGCGCACGGCACGGTGCTTACCTGCTGAAAACATCAGACTTTCAACACAAAACCATTCCTTGTGAATAACGGAATCTGATCGATTGGCGTCTCAACCATAACCGTCTGACCGCCGTCCATAACCTCTTTTGTCCAGGCATTCGTCCATTTTACACCAGCCGGCAGATAGACTTCTTTCGTCTGCTGCCCCTTCTCCATAACGGGCGCAACCAGAACATCCGGTCCGAACATATACTCCGCTTCATTGTCCCAGCACACAGAATCCTCCGGGAAATCATAGAACAACGGACGCATGACCGGCGTTCCCTTCTCATGGGCCGCTTCCATCAACGTGCGGATATACGGGCGCATCGCTTCGCGCAGCTCAATATATCTCTTGCAGATCTCATACACCTTGTCTCCATATGACCAGATCTCATTCGGCGCGCCGGATACACATTCCGCTCCGCCCGTCGTACCAAACTGCGGCTGATACGGCATACGGTTGCCGTGAAGCCTCATGACCGGACAGAACGTACCGTACTCGAACCAGCGGACAAATACCTCATGGAATTCCTCGTCATAGATATTTGCGCCGAAGAATCCTCCGATATCTGTCGTCCACCACGGAATACCCGCGATTCCCATGTTGAGTCCCGCCGTGAACTGATTCTGCAGGCTGTCAAATGTGGAATGGATGTCTCCTGACCATACCAGCGCACCATACTTCTGGGAGCCTGCCCATGCACAGCGCAGCAGATTCACGATCTTTTCCTGTCCTTCCGCCCTCATTCCGTCAAAAAAGTTCTTGGCATACATTACAGGATAGATGTTGCCCACCTGATTATTCGGTCCCAGATAGTACCGGTAATTGTCAAAATCATAAACCGTATATTCCGGCTCCGCCTCGTCTAACCAGAAGATCTTCACACCCTTATCATAATAGTTCTTCTTCGCTTTTGCCCACACATATTCTCTTGCTTCCGGATTGGTCGTATCATAATGAACCGTATTACCCATATACAGGTGATCAATATGTACGCCTCTCTCCACTCTGGTAAGCAGCCCCTTAGACCGCATCTCGTCAAAGTTCTCACTCTTATAGTCCACCATCGGCCAGATAGAAACCATAAGCTCGATTTCCATCTCCTTTAATTCCGCGATCATGGCATCCGGGTCCGGCCAGTACGTCGGATCGAATCTCCAGTCTCCCTGCTTCGGCCAGTGGAAATAATCTACCACTATAACATCGATCGGAATCTCACGGCGCTTATACTCTCTAGCCACCTCCAGAAGTTCTTCCTGGGTCTGATAGCGCAGCTTGCACTGCCAGAAGCCCATACCATACTCCGGCATCATCGGAACCTTTCCTGTCGCATCCGCGTACGCCTCTTCGATCTCCGCCGGTGTATCGCCTGCGGTGATCCAATAATCCAGCTTCTTCGTTGACTGCACTTCCCATGTGGTGACATTCTTGTTAAAGCTTACGCGTCCAACTGCCGGGTTGTTCCACAGGAATCCATATCCCAGCGAGGAGAGTGCGAACGGCACACTCGCCTGAGAATTCCGGTGCGCCAACTCAAGCTCTGTTCCCTTTACATCCAGGAACTTCTGCTGATACTGCCCCATACCGTAGATCTTCTCGTCCGGATTCGACTCGAACCTCATGGTCAGCGCATAGTCTCCACCGTTGATCGGCCTAAACTCCCTTGCCGACATCTCCAGTGAGCTGCAGGTCTTAGCAAACATATCCTCCCGGTTGCGCACGAATTCTTCCAGCAGCAGTTCTCCCTTCTGATTGTAGAAAATGATCTTACCGATATTATTAATCTCGGCTTTGATCTTCCCATTTACGATCTCCGCAGAAAATTCCTTAATAGTTACCCTGGCATGTGCGACCTCAGGTTTCCCATCCAGCGCCCACAGCTCCTGCGGCATTTCCGGCATCTTAGATGCACGCACCCTCAAGCTGTTCTCTCCCCAGGACTCTACGATCACGCGCTCATCGCGGTAGCGGTAATGCAGAGCGCCCTCCTTTTCTTCAAAATACCCAAGTAAAAACCTGTCATCTGAACGGAAATCCCCCGTCTCTCCTTCTTTCTTTACAAAATCTGGCATGACTCTACCTCCTTTATTTTGTCATATTCATGTACGAAACACTTCTACTTCTTATTTACTCCTTAACAGCCCCCGCCGTCAAGCCTCCTACGATATATTTCTGCAGATTCGCTGCGCTTGGCGGTAAATACTCACGGCCAGACTTGCTTCGGCAAGATAAGTACCATGCTCTGCACACAATAGGGATAGGCACGGCTGCTTCAAGCCATGCCTATCCCTGTTCCGAGGTCTTCGACTGATTTTATAAATTTTTCGGACTATGCCATCTCTGCTTCCGGCTCTTCCTCTTCCACTTCTTCTTCCTTACGTGACAGTACAACTACAATTGTCTGAATGACTGCGATGACCGCCATCATAAGTGTGTACTGGTCTACCAGTTGAGTTGGAAGCCAGATATTCTCTGTTAAGAAAAATGCGATCATAGAGATGATGGCTACCGGCAGGCTTATGATACGAATGATGCCTTTTTTCTTCAGCTTCCTCTCTTTTTCATCTTCCTCTTCTTCTGATGATTTCTTCGTCTGGATAAAATATCCAATCAGAAGCATCAAAGATTCAAAGATCGAAAGATTCATCAATGCAAAATTGATCAATGCCCATCTGCCGTCACTATTTGCCAGCGGAACTTCTTCGTCTTCCAGATCGGCCTTCGCCAATGGTGTCTCTTCATCTGGAAGAGTACGTGCCTCCGGCTGTTCTTCCTGCTCCGCATCTTCTGCTTCCGGCATCGATACAGGAGTTAGTGCCGCCTGCGCCGTCGGTGTTACTGTCGGTGTTATCGGCGTAGGCGTCGGTGCAGCCAGTGTAATAACTGGTGTTACCGGTGCAGCAGGTGTAACATTCGGCGTTGCCGGCGCTATCGGCGTAATAACCGGCGGTGTCGGTGTTGGGTTACCCGGTGTTGGTGTTCCTGGCGTCGGGTTACCCGGTGTCGGTGTTGGATTTCCTGGTGTTGGGTTACTCGGTGTCGGATCCTCTGGTGTTGGATCTTCCGGTGTCGGATCTACTGGCTTCGGATCCTCTGGTGTTGGATCTTCCGGTGTCGGATCTACTGGCTTTGGATCTTCTGGTGTCGGGTTCTCTGGTATTGGATCTTCCGGTGTCGGATCTACTGGCTTTGGATCTTCCGGTGTTGGATCCACCGGCTTTGGATCTTCTGGCTTTGGATCTTCTGGCTTCGGATCTTCCGGCTTTGGATCTATTTTCTTCGGTGTCGCAGTATAAGTCGCTCTGTAGGTTACATTTCCATCCTTATCTTCGCTTCTCTCCCATTTGTCGAACTCATAGGTATTATCGGCGTCCTCTTCTTTCTTCGGTTCCTCTCCTTCATATTCCGGTTCGGGTTCTCCTTTATTGAATTTCTTCGGACCATCCAAGACTGTCTTTCCATCCTCATCTACCCATGTTACCGTTACCTCTTTCTTATCCTCTTCCTTCGGTGTCGCGGTATATGTCGCTCTGTAGGTTACATTTCCGTCCTTATCTTCGCTTCTCTCCCATTTGTCGAACTCATAGGTATTATCGGCGTCCT
>CANDQP010000058.1 GCA_947388185.1 uncultured Dorea sp.
TAGGTCATAGACGCCACACCGGACGTATAGTGCGTGTGCAACTGGATCGGAAGGCTCGTCGCGTCTTTCAGCGCCTCGATCATCTCCGTCGCCTTGTAAGGAACCAGGAGTCCCGCCATATCCTTAAGGCAGATAGAGGTAGCTCCCATATCCTCAATCCTCTTGGCTATGTCGATCCAGTATTCCAGCGTATAAGCGTCTCCCAGGGTATAAGACAGCGCAACCTGGGCGTCCGCCTTCTCCTTCACCGCCGCGCTCACCGCCGTCTGAAGATTACGAAGATCGTTCAGACAGTCGAAAATACGGATCACGTCGATACCGTTGGACACTGACTTCTGTACGAAATACTCTACCACATCATCCGCATATGGACGATACCCCAGGATATTCTGTCCGCGGAACAACATCTGAAGCTTGGTATTCTTGAATCCGTCGCGGAACTTACGAAGCCTCTCCCACGGATCTTCCTTCAGGAAACGAAGGGATGCATCGAAGGTGGCTCCGCCCCAGCACTCTACGGAGTGGTATCCAACCTTGTCCATCTTCTCCACGATCGGAAGCATCTGTTCCGTCGTCATACGTGTGGCGATCAGAGACTGGTGCGCGTCACGCAGAATGGTTTCTGTTATTTTAATTGGTTTTTTCTCAGCCATTTTCTATCCTCCATTAAAATGATTCTTATAATTCTACATTACCCCAAAAATCGCCATAAATGTTCCCGCAGCAACTGCCGTACCGATAACGCCCGCTACGTTCGGACCCATGGCATGCATCAGCAGGAAGTTGGTCGGGTCTGCCTCCGCGCCCACCTTCTGGGATACACGGGCCGCCATCGGAACCGCAGACACACCGGCAGAACCGATCAGAGGATTCACCTTGCCGCCTGTAGCGACGCACATGATCTTACCGAACAGCACGCCTGCCGCCGTACCGAACATGAAGGCGATCAGACCAAGCGCAACGATCTTAAGAGTATCCGCATTCAGGAACGCCTCCGCACTCGTGGTCGCACCCACGGAAGTACCCAGAAGGATAACTACGATATACATCAAAGCGTTGCTCGCCGTATCTGTAAGCTGGCGTACCACTCCTGACTCGCGGAACAGATTACCCAGCATCAGCATACCAACCAGCGGCGCTGTCGTAGGAAGGATCATGCAGACTACAATCGTTACGATGATCGGGAAGAGGATCCTCTCAAGCTTCGTAACCGGCCTTAACTGCTCCATCTTGATCTTACGCTCTTTCTCCGTCGTCATCAGCTTCATGATCGGAGGCTGGATGATCGGCACCAGTGACATATAAGAGTATGCCGCCACCGCGATCGGCCCCATGATCGCCGTCTGAGACAGCTTGCCTGCAAGGAAGATAGAAGTAGGTCCGTCCGCACCGCCGATAATCGAGATCGCCGCCGCTGCCTTATCTGAGAAGCCCATAGCCATGGCTCCGAGATATGCTGCGAAGATACCGAACTGCGCCGCCGCACCCAGAAGGAAGCTCTTAGGATTGGCAATCAACGGTCCGAAGTCTGTCATCGCGCCTACTCCAAGGAAGATCAGGGACGGAAGGATCGACCACTCATCCAGCATATAGAAGTAATAGAGCAGTCCGCCTGTCCCGTTCGCCGCATCCTCCGCATGCAGCATAATATCCGGGAAGATATTAACGAGCAGCATACCAAATGCGATCGGTACCAGAAGCAGAGGTTCAAACTCATGTCTGATTGCTAAATATAGGAAAAAACATGCAACTGCAATCATGATCAGATTGCCGCCTGTAAGACTGAAAAATGCCGTCTGCTGCACGAGGTTTCCCAATGTCGTTGTTATATATTCCATTTTTTAACCTCCAGTCGTGTCATATAATCTCAGCGATTATATCTTAATTCAATGTCGCAAGAACAGCACCTGCTTCAACCGCATCTCCTACTGCTGCATTGATACTTGCCACAGTTCCGTCTTCCGGCGCCACAACCGGGATCTCCATCTTCATCGCCTCGATAATAACAACTGCGTCGCCTCTCTTCACACTCTGGCCTACATTCGCCTCGATCTTAAATACCTTGCCTGCCGCGCCTGCCTTCACTTCGATCGACCCTGCTCCCGCTGCCGGCGCTGCCTTTGGTGCCGCCGGTGCCGCCTTCGGCGCTGCTGCTCTTGGTGCTGCCGCCTGAGGCGCTCCTGAAGTATTCTCCTCTACCGTAACATCGTATACATTGCCATTAACTGTAATCGTATAATTTTTCATCTTAAATAATCCTCCTAGTATTATGAATTCCATTTATTTGATGGACGGCGTCTGATACTTCTCACATAGAATCCGCCCGCAGCCGCTTCTTCCATGCCGGCCTCTTCTCTGGCCGCCGCGATCGCCGCTGCAATAACCGCTATCAATTCCGTATCGTCTTCTTCTGCTGTCTCCGCGGCTGCAGGAACAATTACCGGCGCCGGGGCCGCAGCAGCAGTGCTTGTCTTCTCTTCCTTCTTCTTATTCGCACCGGTAAGCGCCGGGATAAACTTAAACAGAGAGATCAGGAACGAGATAAAGATCAGTACGGCGAATACCGTTCCCATTCCAAGTACCGTGTTAAGCCCCGCCTTCTCTAAGATCTCACCCAATGAATACTCCGCGTCTACAGTCATGCTCTCCATATAGGAATTCTCGTCAAACACGAAACTGATGGTCGCATCCCTGTCCGCAAACTGTGCCGCCGCAGACACCTTAAGCCCTTCATTCGTCTCCTCCGATGTGAAATCGCCGTGGCTTACATAGGCTCCGCACTCATCAATCGCCGCCTCCCACGCGTCCAGCGCGCCAAGGAAGCTCTCCGGCGTCACAGGAATCCCCGCCTGCGTCAGTTGGAGTTCCATAGTAAATTCTCTCATGCTCCTCCACTGCTCAAGCATGGCCGCATCGGCATTCGCGCAATAGTTGATCATGAATTCTGTGGTCTGGTCAATGGCTGCCGTGTTATACTCAGCCGCTTCCTCGCTGCTCTTGCACGCGGTAAAGCAGAGCATTACAGCGACAGCACAGAGTAATAAGCTAATTTTTTTCCTCACTTTGCCTCACCTCTCTAAACCGATCCATGCTTTTTCATCGGACGGTCTTCTCTTTTTGTGAATAACATCTCGAATGCGCCGATCACATATTTTCTCGTCTGATCCGGCTCAATGATGGTATCCACATAGCCTCTTCTTGCAGCGGATAACGGGCTTGACTGCAGTTGTCTGTACTGGGCAGTTTTCTCTCTCAGTGTATCGGCATCCGCGCCTGCGTACATGATCTTCGCCGCAAGGTCTGCTTCCATCATGCCGATCTCAGCCGTCGGCCACGCATACACCATATCCGCGCCGACAGACTTGCTGTTCATCGTGACATAAGCGCTTCCGAATGCCTTGCCGATCACCACGTTCACCTTCGGAACGGTGGCATTGGCAAATGCGTACGTAAGCTTTGCCGTCTCTCCTGCAAGATTCTTCTCGTCATACTCACACGCCTTGAACCCGGTCACATTGGTCAGCGTAAGAACCGGGATATTGAAGGCATCACAGAAGTTCACGAACCCGGCCGCCTTCTTCGCTCCGTCGGAAGACAGAGAGCCGTCAAACTGTGCCGTAACCTCGGACTTCTCATTATATATCTTAGAACGGTTCGCAACCGCTCCCACCGTCATACCGTTCAGACGGATGAAGCCGGTCACCATATCCTTCGCATAATCCTTCTTCGTCTCAAAGAACACGCCGCTGTCAGAGATGATAGACAGCGCGATAGAGGTATCCTCCGCCGCATTCTCGATCCCGTCGCACAGACGGTTCAAGCTGTCCGTACACTCGTCATAGGAAGCATTCTCCTCGTTATTCCCTGGCAGCATGCAGACCAAAGTACGGATATCCGTCAGTATCTCGTCTTCTGTCCCGATCCCGTCTACAAGGCCTGCATTCTCGCTCTGGTACTTCGCAGAGGAAGTATCAAGCTTCGTAATATTATTGCCTGGAAGAGCATTGGGTGAATTCACAAATAACTTCGCCTTGGATGCTTCCATAAATGTGAAATCCGTCAAAGCAGGCACAACGGAAAGTCCGCCGCCGCATGTCCCAAATATTGCCGTGATCTGAGGGATCACTCCTGAAGCCATCGTCTGCTTCAGATAAAGATTACCAAACGCGTTCAGCGCGTCCGTCGCCTCCTGAAGCCTGATCCCGGCACAATCTATAAGTCCGATTACCGGTGCCCCCATCTTCATCGCCATATCATAGATATTCGCGATCTTCTTCGCATGCATCTCGCCTACTGCTCCATTCAAAACCGATGCATCCTGACTGTACACGTACACCAAATTCCCGTCAATCACTCCGTAGCCGGTGATCACACCGTCAGCCGGAGTCTCTTTTTCCTGCATGTTGAAATCTGTGCTCCTGGCAGTTACCGCCCCGCCGATTTCAACAAAGCTTCCTGCATCAAGTAACGTCGCAATCCTGATACTTGCTGCACTCTCTGTTGCCATGTTGCCCATAGTCAAGCCCTCCATCTTCTTATATATTACAAAACCAAATTTTTGCCAATTATATTATATCCCTTTTGATGTTTTACTGCAATACTTTTTTTCACCTCACGGACTCCTCGGCCAGGATAAAACTAGACTGCATTCCAGTTATATCCAATTTATAAAATTACTTAAAATTTTCTTAACATAACAGTTGTACTTTGGTTGGTTTTATGATATATTTACAATAGCTTTTCACTGAATATTACATATTTTTCCATATGTAATACAGGTGGAAAAATACATCTATATGGAGGGTAAAATATATGGAAACAGCAAAAAAGCGCAGACCATTTGGCTTTTATGTGTGTGCGATGGGATTTACCTTTGAGCGTCTCGCATTCTACACCGTAAAATACTTACTTGCCATCTGGCTTGCAACGGAAGTTACTTCCGGCGGTCTGGGATTATCAGATGCAGAAGGTGCAGCCATGTCCGCTTCTTTCGTGGCATGGACCTACATCACACCGATCTTCGGCGGTTACATCGCCGACTACTGGTTAAGCCCGAGACTCTGCGTGGCTCTGGGTATGATCCTGATGGGCGCGGGATACCTGTGTACCTGGCAGGCTCACTCTATGGGGATGGTGTGGGCAATGGTTATCCTGGTATCCGTTGGTACCGGATTGTTTAAGGGGAATCTGTCCGGTGTGAACGGACTGTTATTCCACGACGAAGAAGAACTGAACTCAGCGTTCTCTATTCAGTATTCTTTCGTTAACATCGGTTCCTTCATCGGTACGACCTTTATTGCCATGCTGGCAACCACAGGTCTGTTCGGGATCAAGTGCAGTTTCAACACCGTATTCCTGATCTGTGCGATCTTCTTATTCATCGACGCCGCATGGTTCATCCTGAACGGCAAGGCACTCGGCGATGCCGGTAAGAAGCCTTTCAAGAACGACCAGCGAGAGTTCGTATCCGCTGAGAAGAAAGCCGCAGCCGAGTCTGCTCCGCTTACCGCTAGCGACAAGAAGAAGATCGTTGCGATCATCCTTGTAACCATCTTCTCCGCAATCTTCTGGATGGTATGGTATATGGCATACATGCCGGCTTACTATTACTTCGGATGGGGCGACGGCGCAGATTTCCTGAACCATGCGAACTGGTATATCGGAAGCTTCCAGATCCCTACATCCTGGTTCGACTCTGTGAACGCTCTGACCTGTATCATCCTGGGACCTGTTCTTGCAGGCGTATGGGCTAAGATGGCGTTAAGACCGAAGGGTGACATGAGCATGTTCAAGAAGACGGCTCTTGGTACCATGCTGGTAGGTGTATCTTACATCGTTATGGTTCTCGCCGACATGATCAGAGGTGACGGACAGTGCTCCGTATTATGGCTTGCACTTGTATGTCTGTTGATGTCTGTAGGTGAGATGGTATTCTCCCCGCTTGGCAACTCCTTCGTATCCAAGCTGGCTCCTGCTAAGGTTCTGGGTCTGTTATTGGGCTTCTGGCCAATCGCGGTATTCCTGGCACAGCAGATTTACCCGAAGGTATACTCCTGGCTTGCAACCCTGCCGTTCATCGCATACGGCGTGGTTGGCGCGGTCGTAATCGTATTCGGCCTGATCCTCTGGGCATGCAGCGGCAAGCTGGACGCTCTGGAGAAAGAAGACTAACCAAAATATCCGGGCTGTCAGGTATATGATCCTGACAGCCCGTTTGTAATCTTATCTGAATCGTTTCTACTCTACTCCTCTTCCATCTCCTCCATCTCCCGTAAGATCTCCTTATAGAATTCGGACGTATCCTCATCCTTCTTCTCTAGGATCTTCACAATTACGCCGTCATCGATAAAAAATATCTTATCGCTGCACCGGGCGATCTTGGGATCATGGGTCACAAGGATGATATTCTTCCCCATCTCCTTGTTGATATCGTCGAAGGTATCCATAAGCCTTCTGCTTGACTTCGCATCCAGGTTGCCTGTAGGCTCATCCGCCATGATGATGCCTGGATCATTGATCAGCGCCCTGCATATGGCGATCCTCTGCTTCTCTCCGCCGGACAATTCTCTTGGGAACTTGCCGATCAGTCTCTCCACGCCGAATCTTGCCGCCAGGCTCAGCATCTTCTGCTTCATCTCCTCTGCCGGCGCCTTGTCAAGGATCATGGGAACCATGATATTCTCCCCCACAGACAGACTGTCCATCAGATAGAAATCCTGGAACACAAATCCGATCTCCCGCCTGCGGATATCCGCAAGCTCATCCTTCCAAAGCTCTGACGCGTCCTTCCCCTTGAAATAAAGCTTCCCTTCTGTTAAAGGCTCCATCATTCCCAGGATCTTAAGCAGCGTGGTCTTGCCGCCCCCCGAGCTTCCCATGACAGCGACATATTCTCCCTCTTCTATGGTAATGTCAAGGCCTTTCAGTACCTCTATCTTCGCATCAGGATTCTTCTTCTCCTGATTCCTGTAATAATTCTTCACAAGTTTATCTGTTCTTATAATCTCCGCCATCATTTCTCTCCGATTCTATAACCTGTCCTGTCACCCTTTCTATCCCAGTCCGCCCCGGGTGCTGAAGATCCTGCCTGTCAGGGCCTCCTTCAACGCCAGATAAACCGCCCCCTGTGCCAGCCAGTAGGTTCCCCATACCGGAAGCACATACCGGATATAGCCAAGGATCTCCGCGCCGTTATACATCCTGACCCTGAACATGAGCAGCGTAAATACAACCGCCGACAAGCCGCCCGCTGTCAGCGGGATCAGGAAAAAGGGCAGCATCTCCCGACGAAGCGCTTTCTTAATGGTCTTCTCATGCATCCCCATACAGTCAAGGAAACGGTATCGCGCAACGATCTCATCCATCTCAAAACAGAACTTGATAAGTATCAGATAGATCCCGCACACGCCTGTCATGATCATCATAAACAGCCATACCACCTGTTTCAGAAAACGTTCAGTCTCCGTATCCTGTATCATCACTTTGCTGCTGTAATAACGGATTTCTTCCGCCTGCTTCGACAGCGCAAAGAGACTGTCCTCTATATACTCATAATCCCTTCCTGACGCACAGAACAGATACAACTGCTCTCCCTGATAGATCTCCTCAAAGTATTCGTCAGAGAATACCACCAGGTTCTGCTCCTCCCCTCCGTTATATATCCCCGTCAGTACCGCCCGCTCTTCTCTTACAACCTTCCTTGGCGTATAGGCCCGGTAGCTCCAAAGCTCTGCCTTGGGTCCCGCTGTCTGCAGGTTCAGCGTATCCGCCGCCCCCGACCAGTCCAGAAGATGGGCTCTCGCCGACACATCCTCCTGATAAACGACCGCGATCTCCTCCCCGGACAGGCCAATCACTTCCCCCTCATCTCCAGATCTTGCTCTCTTAAGCTCAAGATAGGCAGACTCCGGGATGCCGATCTGAACCGGCGGTTCTGCCATAACCTGCCTTCCGCCTGCGACCGATTTGTAATCCAGAGCGAATATATCCTTCATGGAATTGACCAGCGATATGTTCTCCGGCATCAGGGAGTATACGGTCGTCATCGGATATCGCTCTGTCTTAAGCCCTGGCTGCCCGCTTAATTCCTGTAGCTTTTCATCCGCGCCCTTCCCCGCCATACAGACAAAGTCATAGGGGAACTGCCCCTCAAGCGCCTGAGCCGATACATTTCCCCCATAGACAGAAGACAGCGTATACATAACAAGGAATGCGGTCACCGTCAGCAGATAGACCTTCTTCATATTCTGCCCAAATCCGGTGAGAAATGGAAATTTATCGAATATGTTCTGATAATACCGGCCATCTTCTCCCTTGATCCTTCTGATCTGCGCCGAGCACACACACAGAAGCACCAGAATCAGTCCCAGCAGATAGACGGCCTGCGCGTCTTCGCTCTCTCCTCCGCTTCTTCCCATCATCTGTGCCAGGGACCACACCGTACATACACAGCCTAACGCACCGCATATCCAACCGGACACCCCTGGTATACGGTTCTTCTTTGGTGCGATAAGTCCCGACGCAGACCAGCGCATATGGTCATACACATGGGAATTCACCATCGCCGCAGTCAGTGCAGCCGCGGTAAATATCCCGCAGACCATAAGATAGGTCCCAGCCGGCATTCCCTGCACTGACACCGGAAGCTCTCTGGCGATCACCCGCAGGATAATCCCAAAGACCAGATTCCCCAGGATGATCCCGATGATTCCGGAACATACCAGACATCCCGCATATTCCATCAGCATCATAGAGCGCAGAGATCTGCTTCGGATCCCAAGCACCGCCAGTATATTTTCCTCCCGCATCTTATTACGAATATAATAAGAGAAGGAAAGCCCCATCAGCACCGCATTCAGGAGAAGTCCCATCCATACCGCGTTCAGAAGGACCTTCTGTGTCCCTCCTCCCGTGGCTGCCTCCGCACTGTGGATTCCCAGGAACGCGGACCTGAGCGCAAATACCAGGAACAAAAAAAGCATCAAAAATACACTGCTTGCGATCAGCATTACATAATTCCGAATATGATACCTTACATTCTTCCATATCATTTTGTAATATGAAGAGCTGTATCTTCCCGGGAAATACAGCCTCCGCTTCCGCTCTTCCCTCTCAAGCCTGTCGCGTTCCTCCCGCGCCCTTGCGTCCTTTCTGATCTCATCCCGCTGCTCCACGTACTGCTTCAGCACGAATTCCGCCAGGCACAGTACGGGAGGCAGGTAAGTCCACCCCATAGGAACCAAGGGGAAGAGTATGACTGCCGCTGCCGTATACAGGAACTCACACCACTGTACCATCCGATAGACAAGCCCTACCTTCTTCCCCGCAAGGCTGCCGATCACATAGATCAGGGCAAGGACAGCGCTAAGAAGCGGTACGAAAAAAATATAATAGGACGCTACCAGCTCCGGATCCCCGCCCGTCATCTCCACGATGCCCCCGTTCTTCCCGGCCTCTAAGATATAGCCGGGCAGATGATAGGCCTGCCCGGCATAAGCGATCCATGGAAGCCAGATAGCTGCAGCGATAAATGTATAGATCAGGACAGATATGATCTGATATATTTTGCCCAATCTCTTCATGCTCTTCCTCCGCTATCTGTATTGCATTGCTAAATCGGCCGTGTATACTCCTTAAGCCATTCCCGCTCCTCTTCGGTCAGACGCGGCCCGACCTTCTCATATACCTGTTCATGGTAATTGTTCAGCCACTCGCGCTCGTCCCGGCTCATCTCCTCCGGATCGATCCCGTCTAAGTCGATCGGCGCGAACGTAATCGTCTCGAAATACATAAACTGCCCGTACTTATTCTGTACGCCTTTTCTCACCACGAACTCATTCTCAATACGGATACCAAACTGTCCGTCCTCATAGATACCCGGTTCGTCGGTGATGACCATGCCCTCCTCAAGCTTATGGTGCTCGTTCTTACTTGGAACCACATACCAGCGGAATCCGGTCGGCGGTTCATGGACATTGGCAAGATACCCTACGCCGTGCCCGGTACCGCACTGGTAATCCAGATCCAGATCCCAGATCGGCCCCCTCGCCAGCACATCCAGATTATATCCGTAGCATCCATAGAGAAAACGTGCCCGGGACAGCCGCATCATCGCCCTCACAACAGCAGTAAAATACCTCTTCATCTGTGCATCCACAGAACCAAGGACGAAAGTTCTGGTGATATCGGTGGAGCCTTCGTAATAACCGCCGCCGGTATCGTTCAAGAAGAATGCGCCTGAACTTAACGCCACATCCGTCTCTGCGCTTGGCGAATAATGCATCATCGCCGCATGATCCGCAAATGCACACAAAGGCTCGAAGCTGTCGCGGATATATCCTTCCTGTGCGGCGCGCAATTCCGTCAGCCTTGCGGCAGAGCTAAGCTCCGTGATCGTCTCCTTATCATAGCGTGTCTTGATCCAGTGCATGAACTTGGTGACAGCAACACCGTCCTTGATGTGGGCTTCCCGGATATTCGCAAGCTCCACCTCATTCTTCATCGCCTTCATAAGAATGGTCGGATTGGCTGCCTCCACGATCCTGCATGGAATATTCTTATACAGCGCATAGTTCATCTTCATCGGATCGATCAGCACCGTCTCAGAACCGCTCAGTCCCTTCACATCATCGTAGATCGCGTTATAAGGATGGATGGTCACCTGATTCTTGGCCAGCTCTACCTGGATACGGTCGTCAAGCTTGGAATCATCCACATATAATTCTACTCCCTCCTTCTTCACGATCGCGTAGGACAGAAGCAGCGGGAAGAAGTCAATATCGTCCCCCCGGATATTCAGAAGCCAGCATACATCGTCCAGAGACGCAATGATATGGGCGGTCGCCCCATGCTCCTCCATTACCTTCCGCACGCGCGCAAGCTTGGACGCCGTGCTCTCGCCGGAATACTTCTCCTCCAGAAAGAACGCCGGCTTGTCTGAAAGCGGCGGGCGGTCTTCCCAGATATCCCCTACCAGATCGACGGAATAGTGGATCCGGATCTGTCTCGCCGTCAGCGCTTCCTCAAACTCCCGACCCTCTCCCATGGAAAGTACCCGTCCGTCAAACGCAACCGTTCCGCCCCTTGGAACACGGTCGGTCAGATACTCCGTGATTGACGGCGTATCTCCCACAAACATCTTCATCAGACGGATGCCGCTGCCGGCAAGCTCATTCTCTGCCTGGAAGAAATACCTTCCATCCGTCCAGAGCCCCCCGTCGTCTCTGGTTATGACGACCGTCCCGTAAGATCCGCTGAAACCGGAAATATATTTCCTCGCTTTAAAATGCTCCCCTACATATTCACTCTGGTGAAAGTCAGCGGTGGGAACTACATACGCGTCGATCCCCTTAGACGCCATGCGCGTACGAAGTTCGGAAATCCTTTCTGCTACGTTCATAAAAATAAACCTCCTAAAATTATACTATATTTATAATGTACCATAAACCCAACCAAAGTACAATTTTTTACTGAATTTTTGTCTTCATTTGTCTTGAAGCCTGCGCAATATTATGCTATGATTTGGCGGAAACTTTTCCATCACAGATTACGGAATAACAGAGGTATCGTTATGGCATCACATATTAAAAACATGACCCAGGGAAAGCCTGCTTCCCTGATCTTCTCATTTGCTCTGCCGCTTATGATCGGCAATGTATTTCAACAGCTTTATACCGTCGTAGACACCATGGTCGTAGGCAAAGCCTTAGGTGTCGGCGCCCTTGCCGCCCTTGGCGCGGCGGACTGGCTCAACTGGATGATGCTTGGTATCATCCAGGGCTTCACCCAGGGCTTCGGTATCCTGATGGCACAGGAATTCGGCGCGGGCAGGCACGATAACCTGAGGAAATCCATCGGTACCTCCACGGTCCTTGCTTTCCTGTCTTCCATCGTACTGCTGGCGCTTGGACAACTGGCGGCACGCCCGGTCCTGCATCTCCTGCAGACACCTTCCGAGATCCTTCCCGATACCCTACTGTACCTGCGGATCATGTATCTTGGGATACCTGTGGTGATGGCGTATAACCTTCTGGCCTCGATCCTCCGCTCCCTTGGAGACGGCAAGACGCCCCTTAACGCCATGATCGTAGCCGCCGTCACCAATATCGCGCTGGATCTTCTGTTCGTGCTGGGCTTCGGGCTTGGTATCGCCGGAGCCGCCGCTGCAACGCTGATCGCCCAGTTGATCTCAAGCCTGTTCTGCCTGTACCATATCCGGAAGATCGAGATCCTGAAGCTTACACCGTCGGATTTCAGCCTCGGAGATAAGAAGCTCTCCCTCCGGCTGCTGACGCTGGGCTTCCCCATGGCGTTTCAGAACGCTATCATATCCATCGGCGGCATGATCGTGCAGTCTGTAGTCAACGGATTCGGTGTCATCTTTATCGCAGGCTTCACCGCCACCAACAAGCTATACGGCGTACTGGAAGTTGCAGCTACTTCCTACGGCTATTCTATGGTCACGTACACCGGGCAGAACTTGGGCGCCGGCCGGACTGACCGCATCCGCCGGGGAGTAAGGTCCGCTCTTTTGATCGCACTTGCGACCTCGCTCGTCATTGCGCTTCTGATGATCTTCGGCGGGAAGATGATCCTTGGCTGGTTCATCTCAGGCACACCGGAAGAATTCGAGCAGACGTTGGCGATCGCCTACTACTATCTGGCGATCATGAGCATCTGCCTTCCGATCCTCTACACGCTGCACATTACCCGTTCCGCCATACAGGGGATGGGCAATACGATCCTGCCGCTGGTCTCCGGCATTGCGGAATTCATGATGCGGGCGCTGACAGCCGTCTTCCTTCCACTTCTTATCGGGGAGAACGGGATCTTCTACGCGGAGATCATGGCATGGACCGGCGCAACCGTCATCCTGGTAATCAGTTACTTCGCCGTGATACGCAGGATGGAACGGATATTGAAACGGTGAACATTTTATGGTATGGTAATCATAGAAACTGATCGATATGTGCAGTGTTGGCAGGTGGTGTGATTCATGAGCGCAGAAAAAAAGAAACTTCCTATCGGAATAGAAATGTTCAAAAAGATTCGGACAGCCGGATTTAAAGTCTGCCGGCTAATAGGCTAATACCAATTTTAGGGACAGATGAGACTCACGCAAGCCGCATCTGCCCCTATTGAGGATTCAATCTCATACGATTGCCTCCTATTAGGAAAACATAGTTTTAGTTGTTATACAACTCCAAATGTTTCTAATGTTTCTTTGACATTAAACATCTTGGTAGAAGTATCGAGCATCTCATATATATAATCACCATCGCCCATTGTAGCAAAGAAAAGAACATCTTCTCTCTTAAAGTCGTTTTTTAGGAATATTTCATCGGGAAGTTGGCTGATAACTTCTTGCAACACTGTAAGCAGACTCACAGCAAAGTCCCATTTTTCTTTTGATGGGCTGCAAAAATCAATATCTTCGCAACTATCAATAATGTCTACAAGCGGCTGATAGAGGAAATCTGTATCTGTGCTAATATCATCAGGCGCCCATTCAAAATATTCTCCAATATCAATATCATTGCCAAAATCCCACGTTATATAAAACCCGTAAAAATCATCAGTGGTAATCAGTCCAACCGCACAACGCTTTTCATGTTTGCCTGTACTTAATATTTCATCAACAACTTTTGGCAAATTCTGGTTACATTCATTTCTAAATTTTTCAAATATAAGTAAGTCCATAAGATACCTCCGCAACTCCCCATTACTATGCAAACTACATCCTCATATTCCCTGTCCCCACATACCGGACTCCATTCTCAAATACTCTCTTTCCGCCCAGGGTAACCAGCTTCACATCGTTAAGTCTTGTAATATCCTTGCTCAGATCCCCGCCGACTACCAGAAGATCCGCATCCAGTCCTTCTTCCACCAGACCTCTCTCCTCCTCTACGCCCAGAACCTTAGCCGGGTTCGAGGTAGCTGTCTGAATCGCCTGTACCGGCGTGATGCCATACTCTACCATATATTGAAGCTCTCTGGCAAGCGGCAGCAGCGGCGACTGGTACATTACCATATCTGTACCTGCGATCACCGTCACACCCGTATCATAGAACTCCTTGAAATGATCCCTGTAAGCCTTATACGCCGGCTCAAAATACTGGTAATCCTTCATCTCCTTCTGCATGACCGGATCGTTCACCGGCACACCTGCATGCTTCTCAATATTCTCTTTACAGATATCATACAGCAGAGTATACGCCATAATGGTCGGCGTCCACGCGATCCCTTTCTCGGCCATCTGCTTCGCATGATCAAGCGTCATAAATGTAGCATGTTCTATGGTATCAAATCCGGCGTCAATGCACATCTGTATCCCCGGATTGGTTCCCGCATGCACTCCGCATTTGATTCCCCTTCTATGACATTCATCCACCGCCGCGTCGAGCTCTTCCTGGGTCAGCTCCGGCGTATGGGTCCGGTGCGTCGTTAATACCTTCACCCACTCTGCCCCATCGCGGATCTGCCTGCGGATCTCTTTGCGCACCTCCCAGGGACCGTCTACCTGCTCCACCTCTTCCCAGGCATGCCCTCCGGTCATACAGATTCCCGTATCCGTGTGAGTAATCCGCGGAATGGTAACAAATCCCTTCTCAGCGGCAAGCTTCAGATTCTTACAGACTCCATGGGCCGAAGACATATCCCGTACCGATGTGATCCCCCGCTCGAATGCCGCCTGGGCGTGCTGAAGGGCGTAAAGCATAATTAGCTGCGGGCCATAGTTGAAGCTGTCTGGCTGAGAATACCAATATCCCAGATGGACATGCATGTCGCAGAGCCCCGGAAGCAGCGTCGCCTCCCCGTAATCCTTCACTTCCTCATCAGGGAATTCCTGCACAAGCGCCGCAAGTTCCCCAATCTTCTGAATCTTTCCGTCCGTTCCGACAAGCACTGCACGGTCATTAAGAACCGTCTTGCCGTCTCCCGTTATCAAATATCTGGCTGCTATGATCATGTCTCTCATCCTCCCTCCATAGCATGTTTTAAATATCTTCCAGAATCAACACTTTTTATTATAGCAATCCCCAATTTACGTGTAAAGATTTCATTCCCAATTATACCAACAAATCTCTCTTTTTTGTGCAAGATTAGAGAGGAAAAATCCAAGAATAAACCTTATAATAAAAAAGACAAATTTAAGTACGCAAATCACAATATGTACGAGGGAGGTATCTCATGGAATGGGTTGAAAAGTTAAACCAGAGTATGAATTATATCGAGGAACATTTAACAAGCGAAATTGACTATGAACAGCTTGGGCGGATCGCCTGCTGCTCCGCCTATCACTACCAGAGGATGTTTACTTATATGGCAGGCATCACCCTGACAGAGTATATCCGAAGAAGAAGGATGTCTTTGGCAGCGGTCGATTTACAGGGCGGGGATGAACGGATCATTGATATCGCGGAGAAATACGGCTACCGCTCTCCGACTGCATTTAACAGGGCATTCCAGTCTTTTCACGGGATAGCCCCTTCATCAGTGAAGGGCGAGGGCGTGTCCGTAAAATCTTTTTCCCCCATTGTATTTAGAATCGCTGTGAAAGGAGCAACTGAAATGAATTATAGAATTGAGACAAAAGAAACATTCCGCATCATCGGCATATCTGCACCGCTCGATAAAGAAATCGAAAATAATTTTATAGACGTGCCGAATATGTGGCAGGAAGCGTCAGTAAATGGAACAATACAGAAATTGGCAGGAATGATGGATACGCCTCCGATGGGGCTCTTGGGCGTAAGCGCCTGCAATGATGATGAAGAATGGAGATATTTTATTGCTGTTTCCAGTACGAAGGCCGCCGGCGAGTTTGAAGAATATACGGTACCTGCGTCTACTTGGGCGATCTTTTCCGGAACGGGCACGAATCAGTCCATCCAGGAATTGGAGCAGCGGATCGTAACGGAATGGCTCCCAACCTCTGGATATGAGTATGCCAACGCCCCCGATATTGAGGTCTATCTAAGTCCAGACCCGCAGAACGCACAGTATGAGGTATGGATACCAGTAACGAAGAAAAAGGCATAACGGAGGATTTATGGACGAGAAATTTAATGTGTTTATGGAAACGGTCGACGTGAATTACCGTAACTTCGTAAACCAAATCAACGAATATCTGACGGCAAATGGCTGTAAATGTGATATCAAGCTGCAAAAGCGCGGTTATATTGTATCCTATGTACGAAACAGCAGCAACAGGACTTTGGCAACCTTCGTATCCCGAAAAACAGGGATGAAGCTGCGCATTTATCCCGAACATATACAGCAATACCAGAGCTTTCTTGACACACTGCCCGAGAAATTAAAAAAAGAAATCAAGAAAGCATCCGTCTGCAAACGGCTGATCAATCCCAACGACTGCAATCCGAAATGTATCATGGGTTACACCTTTATGCTGGACGGCGATCAGTATCAGAAATGCCGTTATATGGCATTCCAGCCTACATTGAGCGAACAAAACAATCCGTACATTAAACAGTTCTTAGAGAAAGAACTGCGGGCACAGATATAATTGAAAAGCAGCCCCGCCGGTTATAACGGCGCAGGTATTGTCTGTAAACCTGCGCCAGAAACCCGCACCAGAAACAATGATCTATTTCTGATTCCGAAACTGCATCGGTGTAGTGTTATAAGCCTTCTTGAACATCCTGTTAAAATGCTCTACATTCTGATATCCCACTGACAGCGCAATATTCTCCACCGTCATATTACTGCTCTTTAAGAGCGCCTTCGCCTTCTTCATCCGAATCTTCTTCACCAGTTCTCCGAATGTCAGGCCGGATTTCTCCTTAATATATTTGGAGATATAAGGCTTCGACAGATAGAACTTCTCCGCCAGGCCGTCCAGTGTAATGTCGATATAGTTCGCCTGGATATAATTCATGATCTCGATCATCCTCTCGTCCTTGCACCCGTCGGCGCTCCCGATCTCTTCGATCTTATTCACCGCAACGATCAGCGCCTCGATCGAGGACTTGATGATATCCGCGTCGATTCCCACACCCCAGAAGGTTTTGCCGCTGCAGACGATCCCCACATAGGCAACCGCCTTAGAAGAAGATCCCCTGGTCAGAGAATGCTCCTCATAGAACCGCAGCTCATAGCTGATGTTAAAATACTGCTTGATGGCGTTGCTGACCGCATCCAGACGTCCGTTTCCCATGGCCGTGATCACCCTGGTCTCGCCGCCGTGATTGATGGTCACCTCTGAGGTAATCCCGTCTCCTTGTTTGAAATGGCACTCGTCAATATGGAACACCGGCTTGGTGTTGATATAATGATCTGAGAAGATCTGATATACCCACTCTGGATTCAATTCCTTATGCGCCTTGTCGGATACATCCTTCACCAGATATCCGACCTCCTCGCGCATCTTCTGCGGCAGGTTGATACCGTGGCTCTGCTTCAGGATATAGTTAACGCCGCCCTTGCCGGACTGGCTGTTGATACGGATAACGTCAGAGTCATATCTCCTTCCCACGTCCTGAGGATCGATCGGAAGATAAGGAACCGTCCAGGTATCGCACTCCTTCTCCTCTCTCCAGGTCATGCCCTTGGCAATGGCATCCTGATGCGAGCCGGAGAACGCGGTGAATACCAGGTCGCCCGCATAAGGCTGACGGTCATATACTTCCATCCTGGTCAGGCGCTCATACGTCTCCCGGATATGCTTCATATCCGAAAAATCCAGTCCCGGATCCACACCGTGAGAATACATATTCATTCCCATAGTCACGATATCCACATTCCCGGTACGCTCGCCGTTGCCGAACAGCGTCCCCTCGATTCGGTCCGCCCCTGCCAGGATCCCAAGCTCCGCCGTTGCCACACCGCATCCTCTGTCATTGTGCGGATGCAGGCAAAGGATCACATTGTCCCTGTAATTCAGATGCTTGTTCACATACTCTAACTGGCACGCAAATACATGAGGCATGGCGTTCTCCACCGTCGTAGGTATGTTAATGATCGCCTTATTGTCTGCTGTCGGTTTCCATACGTCAAGCACCGCGTTGCAGACCTCCACCGCGTAATCCACTTCCGTTCCCGGGAAACTCTCCGGGCTGTACTGGAAGGTAAAGTTCCCGTCCGTCTCGGAAGCCAGCTGAAGGAGAAGCTTCGCCCCTTCGATCGCTATTTGCTTGATCTCCTCCTTGCTCTTTCTGAATACCTGTTCCCGCTGTGCAACAGAAGTAGAATTATAGAGATGCACTACCGCGTGGGGCGCGCCTTTGACCGCCTCGAAGGTCTTCTTAATAATATGCTCTCTCGCCTGTGTCAACACCTGTACCGTCACATCATCCGGGATCATATCCTTCTCGATCAGCGTTCTCATGAACTGATACTCTGTCTCCGATGCCGCCGGGAAGCCCACCTCGATCTCCTTGAAACCGATATCCACCAACATCTGGAAGAACTCCAGCTTCTCCTCCAGGCTCATAGGCTCGATCAACGCCTGATTCCCGTCGCGCAGGTCAACGCTGCACCAGATCGGCGGTTTGTCTATATACTCCTTCTTCGCCCAATCGTAAGTAACCTCGGGCGGCATAAAATATGTCCTCTCGTATTTCTGATAATTTTTCATAATCTTCTCTTTCTCCTTCCTATTTCAAAACAATATCATGACCCATTCATCCGGCACATTACCAGCGGAAGCAAAAGGCATAATAATCATCAAATTAATTGCACTTTTTTAACACCTTCATATCCTAACATATATACAGCAAAAAGGAAAGTGATGATTTTAATCACTTTCCTTGATGTATTTTAACATTCCATTCACTCGCAGCCTGTCTCCACCCACCACGGGAGTAACTGCAGCTTCTACTCTTGCAGCGAAGATCTCTTCGTAATCGTTACCGTCTCTTCGTAGCAGGAGAAGATCCCCGAAAGCTCTGCTTCGTCCTGTTTCTTTGTAAATAAACTGATGACCGGAACAATAAGCAGACCTCCCGCCATTGCGATCACGCCGGAATTAATGGATGATTTGAAGATATATCCAAGAACCGGCCCCCATCCGCTTACGTCTACTTTGCCAAGCGTCACATATAACTGCAGCAAAGCGATCCCGCATCCCCAGATGAAGCAGATAACCACCGATATCTTCGTGATCCCTTTCCAGTACAATCCATACAGAAACGGCGCAAGGAAAGCTCCTGCCAGCGCTCCCCAGGATACTCCCATCATCTGTGCGATAAAGGTCACCTCCGGATGCGCATCCTTGAAGATGGCGATCACTGCCGATACCAGAATGAAGAAGACGATAAAAACTCTCATGATCAAAACCTGCTTCTTATCCGACATCCCCTGTTTTGCCGCCGGCTTGATAACATCCAGCGTAAAAGTAGAACTGGACGTCAGAACCAGAGAAGACAGGGTGGACATAGACGCCGATAATACCAGCACGATCACCACCGCTATGACGATCGACGGCAAAGCAGACAGCATGGTCGGCACGATCGTATCAAACAACGGCTTGCCAGTCGCCTCATTGATCACCACCTTGCCGCCGTAGAGCCTCCCGAAACCGCCCAGGAAATAACATCCTCCGGCCACAATGATCGCAAATACCGTCGAGATCACGGTTCCCTTATGTATATCCTTCTCACTCTTGATCGCGTAAAACTTCCCGACCATCTGCGGCAGTCCCCAGGTTCCAAGCGATGTCAGAACCACCACAAACAGAAGCGCTAACGGATCCGGGCCGAGGAACGCGCAGTACGCACCCTCCCATCCCGCGTCCCCTGTAATGGCTGCCAGAGACTTCGTCGCCTGGAGCAGTCCGCCGTTCTCCGCCAATACCGCCCCGATGACCGCGCAGATTCCAAACAGCATGATGATTCCCTGAATAAAGTCATTGATCGCCGTCGCCATATATCCGCCGAAGATCACGTAAAAGCCCGTCAGCACAGCCATTACCGCGATCACCGCCCAATACGGAATATCGAACACCAGACCGAACAGGCTGGATAATCCATTATAAAGGGATGCCGTATATGGGATCAGGAAGATGAATACGATGATGGATGCCGCCACCTTAAGCGGAACCGAATCAAACCGTTTCCCGAAGAAATCCGGCATGGTCTTCGCATCCAGATGTTGGGTCATAACACGGGTCCTTCTTCCAAGTATATTCCATGCAAGCAACGATCCGATAAATGCGTTGCCAAGCCCCGCCCAGGTGGCGGACATTCCGAAGTTCCAGCCAAACTGTCCGGCATATCCCACGAAAATAACCGCGGAAAAATACGACGTACCGAACGCAAATGCAGTCAGCCACGGACCGACTCCCCGGCCACCCAGCACGAACCCGTCTACGTCCGTCGCATGCTTCCTCGAATAAAATCCAACATAGATCATGACGGCAAAAAATACCACCAGCATGATCACACACAATATTTCCTTTGACATCTCTCATTCCCTCCAAGCTGTCTTTACTTAATCTCGGTCATTTAGTCATCCACTTTAAAGCGTTACGCTTTAAAGCACTAAATTATCCTTAAACATATTAGCATACCGGTCTCTGTCTGTCAACACATTTTTGCAGGCAGAAATCTGTCCTATTGTTCCTATTGTTCATGACAGAGGTCAATACCTTTTCATAATAAAAAGGCGTAAAGCCTCTAACATTTCCAGCGGCTTTACACCATTTTTAATTACTTGTGAAAATCTAAAACTCAAATTCCGAATAATCAATTACTCTTTCACGCCTTACACTTACCATACTTGTTATTTAGCTGCTCTAATCAATAAATTTCCAAATACTGTTACTGCGTCAAGAAATTTTTTATTTGAACACACTCTTTTTAACAGATTAAATGCAGCCTGGATCCTTCCCACATTAGGCTTCCCCGAATTAAATTCATATCGAATATCTCGTATATATTTATTTCCCTCTTCTACATCGCATGTTTCTTGCAGGCGATCCAGCACATTTTCAAGTTCAGAAAGATACATCATATTTAACGTATTTCCTTCATTGTTACTATTAATATTTGTTGCGTTTATATTATTTGTGATATTTCCTTCATTGTTTTCAAAATATGACTGTATTATTACGTTATCTGCATTAATCATATGATCATCTTCTTTCTTACATCTTTTATTATATTAAAAATCCGCATCCAAAGACTTATTATTCATTAGATTATATATTGCCTTTAATGTTGAAAACGCATCATCCAATGTTCTATAATACATTACTTGCCGCCCCTTCAAATTGATATATCCATAGGCACATTGAATACTGTAACCTGTCAATTCCTGAATTTTATGTATACTGAATTTATCATTTATATGCTTTATCTGATAGAAATCACCTCCATAACCTGTTGGCGCTGCTACAATTGCAATGCCGTAATATGACATATAATCGATGATTTTTTGTTTTGATTCATGATTTGAATGATTAATAATTCTTTGATTATTAGAAAGCATAACTATGTCTCCTCTCTTTTACAATTCCTGTCACCTTTTCTCCATCTTTCACATCTCTAAGAATAAGGCTTCCAGCTCCTATTGTTACGTTACTCCCTATTTCTATTCCTTGAATAACTGTACTTCCAGCTCCTATAAATGAATGATCACCCACAGTAACCTGCCCGCACAAAGTCGCATTAACACTTATATGCGTAAATGCACCAACCTGACATTCATGTTCTATAACCGCAGATGTATTAATAATTGCACACCCC
>CANDQP010000059.1 GCA_947388185.1 uncultured Dorea sp.
TCTCAACCTTCTTTCTTGGAATTCCCTATACTTAAATTATACAGGAAGCTCCTCTATAGACTTCAACAGAGACCGGCAAACCACTCTGTTTACCTTGATGTGTGTAGCCTCCAGTAGTCACTATCGCATAATCAAATTGCGTACAAGCTCCTAATGTGAAATATGCCGACGCACTTGGAACCGTCCAAGGCGTCCTATTATTGTACTCATCCCTTAGAATTACCTGATTTGTATTCTGTTTGAACTGGGGATTCCCCTTTGACGTAGCACCTCCGATATTTATTTTTTTATCTATTATTCGTGCCACCGCAATATCTTCATCCGGATTCCCGGCGCGGACATCCGCCGCATACGCCTGAATATATGCCCATTGATCAGCTACTGATGCCTGATCTTTCGGAGCGAGACGATAGTAAACGCTTTCAATCCTTCCAAGCGTTGCAAGCACAGAGTCCGTATCTCCAGCATCTCCCATAGCATCACATGCCGCATAGAATTCTTCTATATCTGCGTACTGTTCGTTTTCCGATTTTACTTTCTCAGTAATCTCCGGCTCTGTTACTGGCTCTATCTGTAATTCTTCTGCCACCGTATCGTCCACCGGCTCTGTTACTGATTCTGCCTGTGGTTCTTCTGCCACCGGTTCTTTCACTGGTTCTGCCTGTGACTCTTCTGCCACCGGTTCTTTCACTGGTTCTGCCTGTGGCTCTTCTGCCGCCGGCTCTGTTACTGGTTCTGCCTGTGGTTCTTCTACCACTGGCTCTTTCACTGACTCTGCCTGCGGTTCTTCTGCCACCGGCTCTTCCTGTATTTCCAACTCGGCTTCTGATGTCGTATTCAGAATGGTGTCTGTTTGTGTCGATTCTAACAGCTCTTCCGCATGAACGACACTCGCATCACCAAGGAAAGTGGTAAATATCAGTGCAAATGCCAGAAAAAGCGCCACATTTCTCCTAACCTTTCCTCTTTTTAATTTCATAAATCTCATTCTCCTTTTTACTACTTTTTATTTAGTGTTCCTATTAATTTCGTATCTTCACCTCCCCTACTGCTCTGCAAGAATCTCATCCAACAACTGAAGCAGTTCCATAGCGCTGCGGAATACAACCTCCTGGTTTACATTCTGCCAGATCAGACGGCCCTGCCACGTGTAATGCTCCCTGAAAAGAATCTGTATCCGGAACACATCCACTTCTTCTTTTAGTTCGTCGCCCGGACAGATCAGCGGCATAGGCTGATTCGGGCAATGCTCCAAACCAAGCAATCCGTCTAATAGTAACACCATCTGCGATAAGCTCTGGAATTCTTCCTTTTCTTTCAGCCGCGGATGCTGCAAATAGCCATTCATGATGCCATTTTTATACGTTTTTACTATAACTATTGCTTCCCGGCTGCGGCAGGGAAGCATTTTCCCTTGAAGCGCTATATAATCACCGCCTTTCTGTTTTTACTATACAAGCACACTATAACAGCATGGCGTTACCGTCCTGTTACTGTCTCGGTAAAATGAGGCTCTTCTTCACAGAATTTCCCGGGTCACATAAGAACTGCCCGGCACCAAAGGAGCAATACGGTATGTAAGGTTCGCATTCGAATGCCGGTAGATTCTGTGGAAATCACAATCGATCCGTCCCATTACCAGACGCGCATTCTCTATATTGGCTCCTGTCAGCATTAAAATATAGGAATCCGCTGCTAATCTGGCGACGGGATCTCCGGTCCTTAATTTCTCCAACAAGATCCGCTCCAGCCTTCTTGCATCCGTAGACGGAACCGCCCCTTTTCCAAAACTTATGACAACGAGAACCGATGATTTGCCTGACCTTTCTATATGCCGTCTTTCCAAGGCAACGATTTGCCGGAATATCTCAAAAGTACAGAAAAAAGCTATACCTTCTTCATAATCCTCATCCACTAGTTCGAAGATATCCTGTTCTCCCAGATCCTTTCTCCTAAGACCAGATGCCAGTGTGCAAAGCTGTTCGGCCTGTCTGGTCGGCATGATCTCATACTCTTGTATTAGCCTGTCACGGAAAATCTCATATTGTCTGACAGCCTGTTCCGACTGTCCCAGTGCAATTAGTGCGCGCATTTGATAAAGTGTAAACTCTTCTGTTGCGAAATCAACTCTGTACGCCTGACTACATATATCCAAAAGTTTCATCCACTGTTCCTTTTGATACAGAATCGGAAGCACAGCCTTACATGCATCCAGATAAAGAGTCTGGTAATACTGCCTTAATACCAACACCCATTCACTGTCATTTCCCGCCAGGAATTCACCTTTGTACAGAGCAACTGCCTGAAGCAGCCGAGTACATTTTTCTTCTCCAGACATTTTCCCCGCATCCAAACAGACCGTTTCAAACACCTCTGTATCAAGCACAAGACAAATATCTGGATTCCATACATAACATCCCGGAAGAGTTATCAGTAAACGCTCCTTATCAGGAAACATCTCCTTTAGAAGACTTCGGACAGTGAACATCATACGCCGCAATGCAGTCCCCGGAGAATTACTGATATCTTCTGCCCAGAAATATTCAAGCAATTCCTCTGAAGAAATACTCCGCGTATGATTTACCACCAAATACTGCAAAAAAGACAATGCTTTCCTACCTGCCTTCACAGATTTGTCATAAGAATAGGAAAATGAACCCAGGAGTCCAAAACGTATACTCTCCTCATTTGACATACGGTCCGCACTCCTTCCCCTGCCTAAGATCCTTATCATACCTCTCCAGGAATTCATCAAACAGCTCTTCGCCTGCTGCTCTTGCCTTAGCGGCATCCTCCAATTTCTCATAGCTTCCCAGATACCGCGTTTTTCCCTGAAATGTGATCTGTGCCTGCCATTTCCCGCTCCGCTGATTCTTATACACGCCCCGTATACCGCTGGTATTATTCGCGAATACCTTCCTGCTGCGGATATTTTCAATACAAGTCCCCTCGACAAAATGTTTTGTATTCAACGGCATGGCTCTATGTCCGCAGCTCTTCGTATGCCCGTTCTGCAGATTGGTCTGGCTTACCACAGTCTCCTTCCCACACTGACAGCGGCAGCGCCAGTAATGGCGTCCGCTATTTTTTCCTTCATAAGAGATGACGGTTAGGTCTCCAAACTGCTGTCCGACAAGTTCCGGGACATTATTCCAGTCCAGGCTCCTACAGCTCTTCGTATGCCCTTTAAGGAGCGCTGACTGAGAGACATCCAGCTCCCGGCCGCAGCCGCAGTTACACCGGCAATGCCAGTAATGCTTCCCATTCCATTTCCCCGTATAGGAAATAACCTCCAGACTTCCAAACTGTCTTCCTATCCAGTCCTTCAACGGAGGATGGCTTAGGCAGCCGCA
Source organism: uncultured Dorea sp. (assembly GCA_947388185.1). Lineage (GTDB taxonomy): Bacteria > Bacillota > Clostridia > Lachnospirales > Lachnospiraceae > Sporofaciens. The sequence goes on from CANDQP010000059.1 coordinate 3,354, forward strand.
GCTCTTCTTATAGCCTGCCCGAAGCTGCCCTGTAGTTGTGACTACCTGATTACCGCAGTCGCACTGACAGCGCCAGCGTACCTGTCCGTCCGAACCTCTCTCATCTTCTTTGGACAGGACAAGAAGCCGTCCGAACCTCTGCCCGGTCAGATCCACGCCTTTCCGGTTTTTCGGGACACAACCGCAATCTGTGACCCAGCCATTCTTCAAGTATCTGGAAGATACCTGGATCTCATTGCCGCAATCACACCGGCAGCGCCATACCGTATATCCATTTTGACGTTCTGCGGTCGGCTGTATCACGATTAATTTGCCGAACCTCTTTCCCGTCAGATCATTCTGCCTTCTTCCCATGCTTCTCACTCCCGTATGCCTTACCGCTCACAGCTATAACTCTGTATTCAGTTTTCTATTCGGTAAGGTGTACTTTTTCAAATGAGAAATTATTGACATTTTTTTTAGATTGAATATAATAGAAATAACTATAGAAGAAATAGAAAATCCGAAAAAGTACACTTTTTCGGATGGGATGATTATCTGATTTTTATTATTCTTTCGTTTTACTCTGTTTTTTTGCCCTGTCATAGAACGTAGATCTTGACATTCCGCATATATCCGCTGCTGTTGTAACGCTGATCTCACCCTTTTTCCATCTTCCGCAGGCTTCATAAAAATTATCCGGCAATAATACTTCCGGTCTGCCGAATTTTATACCTTTTGCCTTTGCCGCCGCAATCCCTTCCGTCTGCCGCTGTCTGATATTTTTCCGTTCATTTTCCGCCACAAAGCTTAAAACCTGCAGAACAATATCACTCAAAAATGTTCCTGTAAGATCCTTCTCCCGCCGGGTATCCAACAGCGGCATATCAATCACCACAATATCCGCCTTTTTCTCTTTTGTGATAATACGCCACTGCTCCTGAATCTCCTGATAATTTCTTCCCAGCCGGTCTATGGACTGAATATAGAGAATCGCATTCTCATCCAGTCTTTGCAAGAGCCTTTTGTACTGGGGACGGTTAAAATCTTTCCCGCTCTGCTTGTCCACATAAATATTTTTAGCCGGAACATGCATCTTCGTCATCGCTATAAGCTGTCTGTCTTCCTTCTGTCCAACTGAACTCACCCGGCAATATCCATATATAACCTGTCTCATCGTATCTCCTCTCTGCATTCATTTGTCCCATCCAACTCCTTCATCATAGCATGCATCGGTTTGATCTGTCTTGAGCTGTCTTCCACAACATTTAAGAAAGCTCCGTCAGGCCAAACGCCCGCCGAAGCTTTCTTTATATAATCTTATTGCAGCACATACATCTTCTTAGAAGCCCCTCCCTCCAAGAGCGCCTCCGCCACATCCTCTATTGTAATGTCCTTCTCATCAGCCAGCACCTGGAACACCTGGTCATATCTCTCCCCCGGCAGACGCCCGACAACATACATACTGTATTGATAAGATTGCCCTTCCGGCGACATATATACCCCTTCGACTCCCAGACCGATACTGTTCGCCGTAATCTCCGGATCAATGAACCCCAAATACTCTGTCAGCAATTCCTGCACACCGTTCTCCGACTCTGCAAATCTCCCGATATCCTCCGCCTTCTCAAGTCCCATCAGCTTTGCCGCCCGCTCTCTGTCACAGCCAAACCGCCTCTGTCCTTCCCCGGCAGGATACGTCCACTCCACCCCGCCCGCATTATCGATCAGACACAGAAGCAGGACCGCATTCTTCTCCATCTTCTTATGAAAACTCGGTTCATCCTGCACCGGCTCTTCGAAATGAATCTTGAGCATGTACGGCTCTTCTTCCGTCTCAAGTTCCATCGTTCGTTTCCTATCCGGAAATACTCCGATACTCTCCAGCAGTCTCTCATCAGCCGGTGCATCTCCAATATATGGATTCTTAGCCTCATACAGTGCTCTGGCATACGGAGACACCGCATATTCCGCCTCCAGCTTCTCTGCATCCTTCTCCGAAAATACCATATAGTACAGGACCTCTCCGTCGTTCTTCTCCAAAGCGGCTTTTTTCGTCTCTGCATCCATGAACTCCTGACAGGGCAGGCCTTCCACTATGTCTTGCCAGGACTGGAGATGCCACGCTGCCAATGTTATATTCTGTTCCGCTTCAATATCCTGCCACCGGGCCTGATCTTCCAGATAATAATTCTCTGCCATTCCCTGATAACCATAGTATCCAAGCATTTCCCATGAATTATCATTTCTTACATATGCGTCTTCACCCTCAAACCTGTGCATGAATGCGACATTCCCTTCCGGAAGATGCCGCTGCACATCTACGAACATCTTCCCCTTCTTATCCACACCTGCCTTTGCAAGGTTCCCGGCTCTGACAACCTCATAGCTCTGCATCTCTCCCTGATGATAATATTCCTTATAGATCAGGAAGCTCTTAATATCCTGATCCAGCCTGAACTCATATTCAATCTCACCTGTTCCGGGCGGTTTCACACACTGTATCTGCAATCTCTGCCTGCCGTTCGCCAGAGTTATAAACGCAACTACTATACACAGAGCAGCGCCCAGAACCACGGCCATCTTCTTAGGGCTCTTGAAATCCAGGATGTTTCTGATCCGATGCTTGACGGACGAATCCCCGAATGCCGGCTGTCCGGCCGCCAGTCTGCTCAATCCGGCATCTCTTGACGCAAGCTTCAAGAGCGTACGGCAATAGTCTTCCTTCTCCCTGCTGCTCATTCCCCGCACGGCCCTCTCGTCACAGCTCATCTCCATATCCTCACACATCAGATGATATGACAACCAGACAAGCGGATGAAACCAATATACAGAGAGAATAAGGACCGCCAGAAGCTTCACCTGATAATCACGCCGCCGGATATGGTTCTGCTCGTGGAGAAGGATGTGGCGTCTCTCATCTTCTGTGATCTCAAGCGGCAAATAGATATTCGGCCTGAAGACCCCCATCACAAACGGAACCTCAATGTTCTCACATTCATAGATCCCTTTCTCAAAACAACACGCCATTGCAACATTCTTTTTGAGTCTGCGGTATGAATATATCTGGAATCCCCAGAAACCTGCGATCCCCAGGAGCCACAGGCTTGTCAGAACTTCTATGCCTGTTCCTCCCCAACCCGGTCCTCCGTCTGTCAGACTTGCCGTCTCTCCTTCTGCTCCTGACATATTCTTTATTCCGGCTGCTTCTTCCGTCTCTGGTGTACTCTCTGCCCCGGATTCTGCCCCTGACATACTCTCTGTTCCCCGCATACGGTCCGCCTCACGGACAGCCTGACCGTCAGCCGCCTTATCTTCCTCCCCTGATTCGCCGAAAGACAGCAATTCTGACAACTCTTCCTGTCCGGTCCACATTCCCTGATTCCCGGTCATATATCCTCTGAACAGATCCAGATTAAAGATACTGACCGCACTGGAAAATGAATACGGGCAGATCAGACGGATTGCAACAAGAATCCACAGATAGTATGAGAAGCTTCTCGGTGCTTTCACAAGAAGCTGTCTTGCCAGCAAAACCAACACAATTACGAACACAGCCGTCACCGACATATTACAAACCATCAAAAATATTCCTCTCATCCCTCACACCTCATTCCTTATGGGAATCAATCATTGCCTTTATCTCCTTCGCCTCTTTCTCAGATATCTTCCGGTTCCCCAGGAAAGCCGCCACAAACTTCGGAAGAGAGCCCTCGAACGTCCTCTCCATGAAATGATCCGTCTCCGCCGCCTGACATTCTTCCTTCGCCACTAATGCCGTCACAAGCGCATCCTCATTCCTTAAGAATCCCCGTTCTGCAAGCTTCTTCAGCACCGTATATGCCGTAGACTTCTTCCACCCCAACCGTTCGCCGACAACCTTCACCAGGTCTCCGCTGCGCACCGGACTTAACTCCCATACCAGACACATAAACCGATATTCACTGTCACATAATCTCAGATCTTCCATATCCGACTCCCCCTTCCTCTTCACTTCTTGTCCAGCTTATCGTTCCATCCAAATGTCTTGGTCTATTTCCATAGACCTGTTCTTACTTATTAGTCTATATCAATAGACCCGTTCTGTCAAGCCCCAAAAAAGCCGGCAGCAATAAGCTGTCAGCCTTTTTACTACATATACTGTCAGGCGATATACCCTATCCCCGCCAATACGAACACCCACAGGAACATGGTCAGAATACACCCCACGGAAGTAACCGCAACGATCTCCCCCGCAAGCTTCCCGTCTCCGCCCATCGCCTGCGCCATCGGCGTCGACGCCACCGCAGTCGGCGACGCGAACACTGCCAGGACCGCCACCAGATCATTTCCCCGGAAACCCGCAAGAATCCCCAGGCATACCGTAACAAAGGGAATCACCACAAGCTTCGCCAGAGCGGCAACCGCCAGATGATATCTGTGCCCGGAGATACTTTTCGCGGACAGCAGGCCTCCAAGCACCACCAGCGCAAGCGGCGTTGCAGCCTCTCCAAGCTTCTCCAGCGGTTCCGCCACAAGCTCCGGAAGCCTGATCTCCAGAAGCCCGACTGCGATCCCCAAGACGCCTGCACCCACCAGCGGATTCATAAATATCCCGATCAGAAGCTTCCTGACCGGCACCTTCCCGCCGCGGGCAGTCTCAAACAGGATCACCGTTAGTATATTGAATGTCGGGACAACGATCGCCGACAGCGCCGCAATAGACGCCACCCCTCTCTCATCGCAGAGGGATGCCGCGATCGTCACGCCGAACAACACGAAATTACTTCTGAACATCCCCTGTACCATAGTTGCGGTAACCGCCCCATCCAGCCTACATCTCCTTAAGAATACCCATACCAGTCCAAAGACCACGATCACGCTGACCCACACATAGACGTACAGCCCTGGTTTCACCGCGCTCTTAAGGTCTGCCCTGTACACACTGAAGAATAACGCCAGCGGAATCATGATATTGAATATCATCCGGTTCACCGCCTTGAGGTTCTCCTCCCCAAGTATCCCAAGATGCTTGATCAGCACACCCACCAGCATATATACAAAAAGCGGCAGCACCACCGATACTGCCAGCATAAAATATTCCATAATCTCTAAACCCCCGTCAGACAAGAAACCGCGTCAGACACCGCAGATCATCAACATGACCGTACGTGCTGCATAAGCCACTTCGCCACGCCGTCCTCCTCATTACTCTCGATCACTCCATCCGCGATCACCTTAAGCTCCTCGACCGCATTGTCCACCGCATAGCATTCATCAGAGATCTCAAACATAGGGATATCATTGACCGCATCCCCGAAAGACACCACGTGACTGCATCCCCGGATCTCCTTAAGCTTCCGGATCGCTTCTGCCTTCGTCGCCTTCGCCGGCATGATCTCACACCAATACTCCGGCCTGTACAACTCCTGCTGGAAGGTGCAGCGAAAGCTTGCATCCTCCGCAAAGATCTCATACACCGGCTGCAGCTCTTCCTTCTCTCCGATACAGGTAAAATAAAACATATCCCCCTGATACAGTTCTTCTCTGCCCGAAACCGGGCGAAGCCGTCTGTCTCCCTTTCTAAGATCCAGATATCTTCGCATCCCTTCATTCTCACGCGCTGTGATCCAGGATACCTTCTCTTCTCCCTCTACAAAGGAGTAGACCAGAGGGCTTAAGTCAAACCGGTTCAAGGTCTCTATGACCCGTCCCATCTCTTCTTCCCGGAAGCTCTCCTTAGACAGCCGTTCACCCGTAGCCGGGTTGATAATAAAAGCCCCGTTATACACGATCACCGGAATATCCGCCGATAATCCTCTCGTTACCACCGACGCCGAAGACAATGATCTCGCCGTCGCATAGGTAAATGTCATCCCATTTGCCACCAGATCATTGATGATCCTGATACTCTCCGGGCTGATCCGATCCTGCCTGTTCAATAATGTACCGTCCAGATCAGATACATACAATGTCTTACCCATCTTCTCCTCCTTGCAGACCGTCCGCTGTTCTGATAACTCAGGCGCCGATCTATCCCCGTCCGCAGATCTCTTCTATAGCGGCGATCTCCTCCTGTGTAAATCCTGCACTCTGAGCAGCCGGGATATTCTCCGTGATCTGCTGCGGCTTCGACGCGCCGATCAGGACAGAACACACATCGTCATCCTTAAGCACCCAGGAAAGCGCCATCTGCGCCAATGTCTGTCCTCTCTGCCCCGCCAGCACGCTAAGCCTCCTGATCCGTCCTATCCGCTCTTCTGTCAAGTCCGCGGCATGAAGGAACCGGCCGTCACGCGCGATCCGGCTGTCCTCCGGAATCCCGTTCAGGTATCTGTCCGTCAGCATCCCCTGCGCCAGAGGGCTGAATGCAATGATGCCTATTCCGGCTTCCTTACAGTATGCCTTCACCCCGTCATTCTCAATGGTCCGGTCAAATATAGAATACCTCCTCTGGTTCACGACCACCGGACAATGCTGCTCTCTTAAGAGCTGTACGGCTTTCTCCGTATACTCCCTGTCGTAGTTGGACACGCCCACATACAGGGCCTTGCCGCTCCTCACAATATCCACAAGTGCCGTCATCGTCTCTTCTAACGGCGTCTCCTTATCCATACGGTGATGATAGAAAATATCTACATAATCAAGCTTCATACGCTTCAGGCTCTGATCAATACTCGCCATCAGATATTTCCTGCTGCCATGATCCCCGTAAGGCCCCTCCCACATATCGTATCCGGCCTTGGTCGTGATCAGAAGCTCGTCCCTGTAAGGAGTGAAATCATCCTTCATAAGCCTCCCCAGGCTCTCCTCCGCACTGCCGTATACCGGTCCGTAATTGTTCGCCAGATCGAACTGAGTAATCCCGTTGTCAAACGCCGTCCTGCACATGGCCCTCATATTATCATAGTTATCCCTTGAACCAAAATTATGCCAGAACCCCAGGGATACGGCAGGGAATTTCAATCCGCTCCTACCTACCCGGTTATATGTCATCTTACCATAGCGTTCTTTATCTGCCGCATAAATATCTGCACGATCCATAATTACCTCTCTTTCCGGCATTCTGCTGCCATCCTTATTTTTTACAGTATATCATATATCTATCCATTCTGACAGCTATATTCTGTTCTCGTTTCCAGACCTTGTTTCCAAAACCGCAACAAAAAAGACAAGACAATCCCTCTGACAGAGTTGTCTCATCTTCTCATAAATGATATTCCTTACCACAGATTCCTGTACATCTGCTCAATATCCTCTTTCGTAATCTCCCTGCGCGTATTCTGAGGACTTCCGCTCTCCAGCGCATCATTCGCCATCTTGCCGATCACGCGGAAGAACGCTTCCCTCTCAATGCCGAACTCCTCAAGCGTCGGCGTCTCGAGCTCCTTTGTAAGCGCCGTCACAGCCGCCAGGAACTTCTCGCTGGCTTCCTTATCCGTATCATCCCTCCCCGCGGCTCCGATGTTCCTGCCAAGCTGCGCAAACCGCTCATAAGCTCCGCTAAGGGCGAATCCCAGACATTCCCTCATCAGCATGGCATTGGACAGGCCATGGGCCACATGGAACAAGGCCCCGATCGGACGGCTCATCCCATGGATCAATGTAACCGACGCATTGTTGAATGCAATCCCCGCCTCCAGCGCCGCTACTGCCATCTCCGTTCTCGCCTCTTCGTTCTTCCCGTCATGGAATGCCGCCGGAAGGAACTTGAAGATACGCCTTACCGCTGATAAGGCAAATGTATCTGACAAAGTCTGCGCCTGCTTAGAAGTATAAGCTTCGATTGCATGGCAGAGCGCATCCAGACCGGTTGCCGCCGTGATCTTCGGCGGCGCCGTCATCGTAAACTGCGGATCGCTGACGGCAAGAGCCGGCATCAGAGATTTCCCTTTCAACAGCATCTTGACATCCTTCTTCGTATCCGTAATAATGGTGAACTGCGTCGCTTCCGAACCGGTTCCCGCGGTCGTTGGAATCGCTGCCATCGGAGGCATCTCTACATCAATGATCTTCCCCATATAGTCTGAAATATTCCCGCCGTTCTTCACCAGCGAACCGATCGCCTTCATGGAATCAATCGGGCTTCCTCCGCCAAGGGCGATCAGGAAATCACAGCCTTCTTCCCTGTACTGCTTCAATCCGTTCTCGATCATGATATCTGTCGGTTCGCCCGCAATCTCAGAATACACGCTATAAGCAATTCCCTGATTCTTAAGCGCCGTCTCTACCTTCGCACAATTCCCCAATTCTACCATAACCTTGTCCGTTACAATCATTGCTTTTCTTCCAAACTGAGCCAGCGTACTCTCTGCCATAGTAAGGGCCCCCGCCCCCGTAATGATCTGCCCTGGTACAATAAATTCCTTCGCCATAATCTTCTCCTCCTTAAATATATGCCATTTATTTGCGTGCTATTGTGTGTGTTTTATTTTAATATATAATAGCACGCAAATCAGAATATTTCAAGAAGTATTTCAAATTTTTATAGCCGTGTGCATTAAAATAGCACGCTATTTTTGCGTGCTACCATAAAATTCCATCATTTAATGAATACAGTTGACAAACCAGAGTACAAATTCATATAATAATAACAGTAGTTCACTTATGAAAAACTAGGAGGTAAAGAAACATGAAAAGCATTCGGACAAAAATCACCCTGTGCCTTATGGTGACAGTCCTGGCTACACAGCTTGTGGTGGGAGCATCCAGCATTACGCTCAATTACAACAGCACCATTTCGACTGTGGATCAAATGATGAGTGAGACTGCAGTTCTCGCGGCAGAGCGCATTGAACAGGAACTAACCGCCTACAAGAACGTTGCCATGGACACCGGCTGTGTACCGCAGCTTCTCGACGAGACCGTTCCATTGGAGGAAAAACGCTCGATCATAGACGAACGGGTCAACATGCACGATCTCCAGCGCGGCAATATCGTCGGTCCGGACGGCATCAGCATCTTTGACGGCAATGATTATTCCGACCGTGAGTATGTTAAACAGGCAATGCAGGGCAATGTCTACGTATCAGAGCCGTTGATCAGCAAGGTAACAGGCGAATTATCTATTATGGTAGCAGCCCCCATTTACAAGGACGGGAACCAGGGCGCCGAGATCGAGGGCGTAGTATACTTCGTTCCCCACGAAACTTTCCTGAACGATATCGTGTCCTCTATCCTTGTCAGCGAACACAGCCGGGCATATATGATCAACAGTTCCGGCGACACCATCGCGGACACCACTCTGGATACCATAACCGTCCAGAATATCGAGAAGGAAGCCGAGAGCGACTCTTCTCTGAAGGAACTGGCATCCATCCATTCAGCCATGCGCGAAGGAAAGAACGGTTTCGGAGATTACAAGAACGGCAAGAAGAGCATGTTCGCCGCTTATGCGCCGGTTAACGGCACAGACGGCTGGAGCGTGGCCGTCGTTGCACCGCAGTCAGATTATCTCTCTACTACATATTTTGACATCGCTATCAATCTGGTGATGATGGTACTTGCTATCCTGCTGTCCATTATCGTCGCTTTGAAGCTGGCCAACAGCTTAAGCCGGCCGATGAAGGCCTGCGCAGACCGTATGCGCCTGCTGGTAGAAGGCGACCTGGAATCTCCGGTTCCGGAGGTTGTCAGCAAGGATGAGACCGGGATGCTGACACAATCTACCGCCGAACTGGTAGAAGGCTTATCAACCATCATCCATGACATCGGTTATCTTCTTGGCGAGATGGCGAACCAGAACCTAGATATCCAATCCAGCCACCGGGATGCCTATGTGGGTGATTTCCAGAGTATCCTGCACTCTATGCGCAACCTGAAGGTAGAATTAAGCGAGATCCTCAGACAGATCAACACTTCCGCGGAACAGGTGTCAAGCGCAAGCAACCAGGTATCCTCAAGCGCGCAGAACTTAAGCCAGGGCGCTGTGGAACAGGCAAGCTCCGTAGAAGAACTCGCCGCCCGTATCAGCGAGATCTCCAACCAGGTTAAGGATACCGCAGACAGCGCCGGAAAAGTACGCGAACAGACCCACCACGCGGGCGAAGGCGTATCCGTATGCAACCAGCAGATGCAAGAGCTGATGAACGCTATGGAGAAGATACACTCCAGTTCAGACGAGATCGGCAAGATCATCAAGACGATAGAAGACATTGCATTCCAGACCAACATCCTGGCGCTGAACGCAGCCGTAGAAGCCGCGCGTGCAGGCGTTGCAGGCAAGGGATTTGCCGTTGTAGCAGATGAAGTCCGCAACCTGGCCAGCAAGTCCGCGGAAGCCTCCAAGAATACTTCCCTGCTCATCACACATTCCACAGAGGCCGTGCAGACAGGCACCGAGATTGCAAGACATACGGCTGACGCTCTGTCAGATGTCGTAGAGAACATCCAGTCCATGGTAGGTTCCATTGACCAGATCTCTGCCGTATCAAGTGAACAGTCAGAAGCCGTCCTGCAAGTCAACGAAGGAATCAATCAGATCTCCTCAGTCGTGCAGAGCAACAGCGCTACCGCCGAGGAGAGCGCGGCAGCCAGCCAGGAGCTTTCCGCTGAGGCAGCTAATCTGAAACAGCTTGTAGATCAATTCACACTTGCCAGAAATTAACGAAAATATATCGACTAAGCCCGCCTTTTGCGGGCTTTTTCTGTATGCTTCCCTGCCATATTCATTCATTTCTTATCAGAAAAGGCCGCCGCCTCATTGACCCATCCCATCAGTTCATCATCGATCTCATTTATATCTGATATAAGAACATGGTGCGTCCACCAGTTCGGATACGGCTCTGACGCCGCTTCAATCCTTGGTGATTCCAATCTATGATTCAGACCAAACGTGATGACAATATAGTTATCCGGACAGTCTTTCTTCTTCCTGACTCTCGCAAAGGAAACACATGCGAACAAATGTCTGTTATAAAAGGATATCTGAGTCTTCTGCACTTTTATCCGAATATCTGTAATCTCTTCTCTTACGCTGCTTTCAAATGCTTCATAGAGCGGCAGCGAATCTATATGCTGATCAAAAAAATGTAAAATATCCTGCTCCATCATCGTTCATCCTCCATATATCTTTTCCATCGCATCTGGTATGGCAAAACCCATTGTGTTGTCTACCTGCCGCAGAAAGGGCCGTGCCCTCTCCGGCTGGCGTTCTCTATATATTTCCCTTGTGCCAGTTCATCAATCAGCCTGTCCAGATATCGGATTTCCTGCATCAACGGCTCATCGATCGTCTCTGCACGAATCCTGCTATCCGGTCAGCCAACAGATAAAACCCCTTCATTGGGCGGCTCTTGCCGGCAGCATACAAAGCGTTATTGACAATGCGAAGACCCGTCGCTAACAATACCTGATGTAATAGTCTTCCATAGAGATATTGCATTCTTCCTCTGCGGCTGCAAACCGGTATTCCTTTATCAGTTTCTGCCTCTCCCCGGCATCCTTCTGGATCTTCATGATGATAGAGGCAACCTCAAAATCCTCATAGATATGGCAGACTAATACATCCATCAGCTCCTTTAATACCGGCCACCGTTCATACTCCGATTTTAAATCTACCCGTAGAATCCCCATCTGACTTCCATCAACTGCATACTTCAGAGAGGGACATACTTCAAGCGTTCCAATCAATAACCCTGTCTCCTTATCCAGAACACTCCACCTGACAAAATCCTGTGCCTCATACCGGCTCAGCCAGTATTCCACACATTCCCGGAACTTATCCTTATCCGTATAATAGAAATCATCCCCACAGCAGTCTCCGTTGAAAAAGCGTGCCGCTTCCGGATCGGAATAACAGGAAAACAGCCCCTCCACATCTCCTGTCTCCAGTTTCCTTATCTTGAAATGCTCGGTTTCATATTCCGGGCATACAGTAAATACATCCATGTTCTGTCACATCCTCCTCATTCTTTTTATCTTTTTGTAATTTGTCAATTTATTCCCGCGGGCAACGAGCCAAGCGGGCATGCTTGCATGCACATTTGGCGACTGCCGCGAGGGTCAAATACCCCGCTGCTCTGCAGCGCTACAAATTTGATGCCCCGTTGCTTGCAGCGGGGTCTTTGACTTCTGACACTATTCATTATATAGAACTTATGTTCTTTTATCAAGCAGAAATCTCCATTTCTATCTTGGGAAAGAGGGAAAATCGTTCTATGGCAATGTCGCTGCTTTACCCGATGACGACTTACAAACTGAAATTAAACAAAGGGGATATATATCCAACGGCTTCAGGACTCCCAAAAAGAAAAAGAGGCAATCTATTTCCCGACTGGCCCCTGCTGCTCGATCATCTTCTTAACCATATAACCGCCGACATTAAGTGTGATAAAGTGGCAAACTCGGGGAATTAACATTCATTGGCTGATGTCTTCCCGGAGAAAGTACAAGTAAGAGATGGAAGTTTGAAATAGCCAAGAGTTATGGAGACTGTTTCTATGAACCATCAGCATGCGGTCAATATTCTCATCCATATACCATTTTCCGCTCTGATGGATTCCATAAGCTTCCTTTCTCAGAATCATAGCAGCAACACCATAATCCTGCGTTACCACAAGATCTCCCTTCTGGCATAAACCGACCAGTGCAAAGTCCACCGCATCTGCACCGGCTCCAACCACTTTGACTTCACTGTACGCTGACTGCAGTACATGGTTCGTATCACACAGGAGAATGACTGGTATCCTATATTTACTTGCCACATGCTCCACAATGGAAACAACCGGGCAGGCATCCGCATCTACCAATATTTTCATAGAAATATTCTCCACAATTTCTGGCGGAGGAACTCGTATGCCTTCGCACCTGTATCCAGAACAGCATAGTAATCCTTTTCATAGCAGATCATATTTGCCTCCGACATCTTTGCAAACTGGACAATATGAATTCGTATCCTTTGATAATATCACTTGCCGTCACTTCTTTTCCGCAATGGCTGCAGTATGTGCAACTGCCATACCTTCACTTCAAATCTTTTTTCTTTAGTATCTGCCGCTGAATTGTTTCTATACCATAAAGCAGACCCGCTAAGACAATGCCGTTTTGTTTTTCTTTTTACCATATCTATCTTCATACATCTCATGGATCCAGACCTTCACCGGCTGTTTCCACCGCTCCCTAGGACTGGGGATATTCTTGATCAGACTTTTTGGATTCAGCCCCATTTCCTTCGCCATACGGATTTCTTCTTCATTCAACCGGCATTTTTTCTTTGCCTCTGCCCATAATTCTGGTTTATACGCCATCCCGTCCCCACCTTTCTTCTGTCTATTTTAATTATTCTGCCCCCAGAATCTCTCTTACGAGTTCCATATGCTGTCTGGCCGGATTCTTCTGATAAGATTCTTATTGGTATCAGAAGACGGCACTGCCTTCGCAAGTCTTAAGTTTTCTCTTATCGGAACCAGAAAGCAAATGCTTCAGCCCCAGATAACTTATTCTATCAGACCTGGATACGGCCAGTCCAGAATCCCGCCGAATTCCAAAACATTTTCATATCCCATATCTGCAAGCTTTTGCGCCGCCTGTTTACTCCGGTTCCCACTCCGGCAGTATACCAGGATCTCCTGGCCTTTATCCGGCAGTATGTCTGGTTTACTTATTATATCCTCGTTGCTCGCGGGAATAAATAACAGGAAATATACTTCCTATCTGGATATAATGTCCTGTCATGCCACAGTAGTTACAGCTGAATTTTCCAAACAGATTCTATCTGCTCTGCAATCGTGGGAACCACATTCAGCCAGCTCTTACAACGGTTTAAAATAATAGCATCTCCGCTGATCACGCCTTCCATCTGTTCTAAAACCCGATCTACGTCCGGAATAATCTGTGTCTGCACAGATATATTGTATCCCTTCGCACACTGCAAAATCATTCCTGATAATCTGCCTGAGTTAGATACAGGTGCGTCTAAATAAAAAACTGCCTTAGATATATGCAGAAGCTCCAACTGCCTAAGCAGCAATTCAATCGCTGTCTGCGTTTTGTCAATGACGCGGTATGTTCCCCTTAATCCGGCCAGATCACGCAGCACCCCGTCCCTGCAGTAAAAAACAGGAGAACCAGACAACGCTACTTCCAATGTGATAACCGTATTAAAACCGTCTATATGCACCGTCTCTGGCAGATATTCATTTCCTGTCTGCAGAAGTTCCTTATTCACTCGTTTCTGAATATATTCCTTTGCAGACACAGACCGTGCCAGAGCCAGGCGCTGCCGCTCGGAAAACAGGTAATGGTTGCCAACAAAAGTCGTGACCGGTTTGACATCATATCCCCTGTCTAGGAGAAACTGCACTTCATCTGCTGCTTTCTGCAGCAATTCTAACTGCTTCCCGGTAAACTGCTTTTCATCCTCCAGAATATATCCCCTTCTGCTCATCGTCCTCTTATCCCTCTCCGACTATTATCGGGTCTGCCGTCTCCAATACAAAAGAAGGCACATCCTTCCTTCGAAGGAATCATTCCTATTAAATATCTGCAGACCGCCTCAATAAATTCGCCAGCCTCAACAGCAATACAATCTATCATGACAGGCACTCTTTTCTTAAATTAAGATAAGTCAATTATACATGCTTTTCCGTTCTTTTTCAATGTCCTCCACCCGTTCCCCATTCTCCCCTAAAATGAAATTTTAAATTCCACCCCTTTATCTCCTGGTGGAATTTACTCTCGCACAGTTGATGTTTACTCTTTCATATATTAGTGATACAGTTATGTTTCCTTCTGACAGCAGTAGGAGGAGATTTTATGAGCAAATATATTCCTGGTAACCAGAAACATCTTACCCTTGAAGACCGTATATACATTGAAAACTCTCTGAATAAAGGCTGTACCTTCAAAGATATGGCTAAACACTTGTGTAAAGATCCGACTACCATCTCTTAAGAAGTTAAGGCACATCGTTTGTCGGACTGGTATCATAAAGGTACTTTTTACAATGCAAAGAACTTCTGCATCCATCGCTATCACTGCAAAAAGACCAATGCCTGTGGGAAGATTCTCGTCTGCGGTATCAAATGCGCTTCCTGCCCTTCCTGTAACCAGACCTGCCCCGATTTTGAGCGTGAACACTGTAGCAGACTTGATAAAGCCCCTTATGTCTGCAATGGTTGCGACAAGAAAATCAATCACTGTACTATCGCACACAAATATAAATACGATGCCCGATTTGCGAACAGGAAGTACCGTGAAAAACTCAGCGATTCCTGTGCCGGAATTAACATGACAAAACGCGAGTTGCATCAAAAGGACCTGATTATAACTCCTTTACTTAAGCAGGGACAGTCCCCCTATCAGATCGCCACGAATCATCCAGAACTGGATATGTCTGTCCGTACCATATACACCTATCTTGACAATGGATTATTCACGGCCAGAAACATTGACCTAAAACGCAAGCCTAAATTCAAACCACGTAAATGCCATAAAACACAGATCACTGACCGGTCTGTGTTTGCAGGTCGGGCTTATACGAATTTTCAGTCATTGAATCCTGATGTTCATGTGGAAATGGACACCGTCCATTCTTCGCGGGAATCGAAGAAGACACTGTTAACTTTCTTTTTTCCAAAAGAAAAGCTCTTCCTGGCATTCCTGATGAACCGCTGTACAAAGGGTGCTGTACGCCTTGTTTTCGACCACTTGGAAAAACGTCTTGGAACCTATGAATTCCTCTCTATATTCGAGTATCTGCTTACAGACAGGGGTTCTGAATTCGGCGATCCAGAAGCACTTGAAACAGGTGTGGAAGGAATCCAGCGTACCAGTATTTATTATTGTGACCCTATGAGGAGCGGACAGAAGGGCGGCGTGGAAAATGCCCACACCATGCTCCGCATGATACTCCCCAAAGGGACAAGCTTTGAGTATCTGACTCAATGGGATGTGAATCTGATTGTAAACCATATCAACTCCACTCCCAGGAAAAGCTTGGATGGAAAAACACCTTATGATGCCGCGTTGGAATCATTCGGTGAATCAAGCGCTAACTAACATATAAAAATCTGCTGTCAGACCGGAAGTAAACTTTTCACATTTCTGAAATGTAGCTGGTGGAATCTAGTCTTGCACACAAGATTCTAGCAGCCTGTTTGCTATGTCCGGAAATCGGATTTTTTATAAGAAGTCATCCTAATTATAGCAGATATCTGGAATCTTTATGTTAAAAATCTCATAATTCAGGCTAAAATTTAAAGGTTGGTAGAATTTAGTCCTGCACTGGAATTTACTTTTTCAATTCAGCAATATAGCAGGTTTCTTATGGAAACAGCTCAGAATAATGCTCTGTAAATAATTATTTTAAGGAAGTACATTCTATGATGTATGCTAAAAAAATCAGAATGCAGAATGGCTGCAGAAACTCTAACAACACCCAGGAAATCGCAGAAATCTATGTGGATGGATGTAATAACCCAGGATTTTTTCCCAAAGCTGTCCTTCACGATTTTCTGAAGACAAATCCTAACAGCATTAAAGTTAATATTTCCCCTTATCCATATGTTGTTCCCGCAACAAGCTATCGGGAAGAAAAGTATGTTCGTTCAGAAGCAAATGATACCATACATAACAATTTACTGAAATTACCCAGAATGTAAGGAGGTGTACTATGGCTGTTCATCATGGTGGAAAAGTTGGCGCTGCTGGCAGAAGATTAGCATCAAAGTCTTCGAGCAAAAGTACCAAAAGCAAAGCGGCAAAGATATTAGTCAATCATAAAAATGCAAAGCACTAAGGAAACTCAATCTTAGAGAGGTTTGAACGCAATACCCATAAAGACCGCCAAAAGAACATTATATAGTAATCTTGGCGGTCTTTATTATGCAAATCAAAGAACTATTTTTTTAAAAAACAACATCCTTAAATAGTTTCTTACAAATCTCTTGATTATCTATATCACCTTTATCTGCATCAAGATTGTCTTTACGCTTATAAAAAAGATAAAAGAAGTTGTCTCTATCTCTCTCCTTAGCTTCTATAGCGGATACAATTTTTCCTACAGCAGCAATTTTTTCTCCATCTTTCGTTTGAAAAGCAATATTTGTTGCCGAAAAATCAGGTTTTCCAAAGCCACTGTTAAATTGCGATGCCATCAATATAACAAAATTACAACTAATACCCTTTTCACTTGCATAACCTTCCAGAGAATGCACTACTTTTAAAATCATCTCTTTATTCTCTAATTGAACCCTTTTTGTTTCTGAGTCCATATCAGTAGAAGTTAAAGTTTCTTTTTCTTTTTCCAGTTTGGCAATCAAAGCATCGTCTATTACCCAGGAATCAGTACTTTTAATTAGGTATTTTGCTGTAACACTCATGGCCTGTTCAAATTTTTCTAACAAACTTCCTCCTGAAGCCATATCTAGTACGAATGCTTTATATTCAGCTTCTGACTTCCAAACAGGATGCCTTCTTATTCTGCGTTCAAAAAATTCCTCACATAATTGGCTATGAAAAAAATTTTTCATTAAATAGATAATATCATCATCACACAATAGGGAAATAGATAAACCATTTTTAAACTGTTGCCCCTTTTTGCTTAATGACTCCAATGAAAATAGCTTTTTTTCGTTGTCATCAATTTTTTCACTAAGATAGCTAATAATATGTTGAAGTATATATGCTTCGTACAGTACAACAGGATGTGTCTGAATCCATTTCCTTTCCGCATCATGAGCATAAACTACATTCTCAATAACACTTATAGCATTTTTATAATATGCTATTTTATATTTTCCGTTATCTTTTGATATTGTAAGTGAAGAAAGAAGGCGCTCAAAATCAATATTGACCGTATCAAACCCGGTAATATACGCATCCCGAATAAGGTAATCCAATTTATCTACGTCTATTACTTTGGAATTTAGCATTGATATAAAGCAATTCTTTATATTATTATCTATTGTTCCTTCTGAATATTTGTACCCTGTAATACAACGGGCAAAAAACTCTTTCTGTTCTACGCTATCAAAAAACATTTCAAATTCTAATATACCAATTATTGCACTCATAATCTCATGAGGTGCTGCGGCAGAACTTGAATCTTTTGGAATGTCTTTTGAAAAATTCTCATTTCCAATAGTTTCTATCAGTTTGTTATGTAATTGTGTATAATCATGATCCCTGCCAAGGTAAAACCCTTCACCTGTATGCGAAAATGGGGCATGGCCTATATCATGTAATAAACATGCAAGTTTAAATAATT
The DNA here is from genome assembly GCA_947388185.1 of uncultured Dorea sp. Classification (GTDB taxonomy): domain Bacteria; phylum Bacillota; class Clostridia; order Lachnospirales; family Lachnospiraceae; genus Sporofaciens. The sequence continues at coordinate 21,520 of CANDQP010000059.1, forward strand.
CTCCAATTCCCTCTAAATCCATAGGAGAATTGACTTTCTCCCGCACTTCCTT
>CANDQP010000060.1 GCA_947388185.1 uncultured Dorea sp.
CTTCGCGTCGATCGCCACCACTACGCACTGGCTGCCGAACTTATCCGCAGCGTCGCTGATCAATTCCGGTGTATTGATCGCCGATGAATTGATCGATATCTTATCCGCCCCCTCTCTCAGAAGCGCCTTGAAATCATCAACCGTCCGGATACCGCCGCCCACCGTAAATGGGATAAACACCGTCTCCGCCACCTTGCGGACCATATCCACCACCGTTCCCCTCGCGTCAGAGGATGCCGTGATATCTAAGAATACCAGTTCATCCGCACCTGCCTTATCGTATGCCTGTCCAATCTCCACCGGGTCACCCGCATCCTTAAGGTCCACGAAGTTCACACCCTTCACTACCCGTCCGCGGTTCACATCCAGACATGGAATAATTCTCTTTGTATGCATATTAACCCCCGTCTAATCACTCTATCGCCACAAAATTCTTAAGTATCTGAATCCCTGCATCACCGCTCTTCTCCGGATGGAACTGGCAGGCGAATACATTGCCCTGTTCTACAGATGCATGGATCTGTGTGCCGTATTCCGTAACCGCCGTCACAATCTTCTCGTCCGCTGCTCTCAGATAATAAGAATGAACAAAATACACGTAAGACTCTTCCGGAAGATTCTCAAATAACCTTCCGTTATTCCTGAAATCCAGTGAATTCCATCCCATATGCGGTATCTTAAGTCCCGGCGTGTCCGGTATACGTAAGATCTCACCCTTCAATATTCCAAGCCCTTCCACTCCCGGGGACTCCTCGCTTCGTTCGAATAAGAGCTGTAAACCCAGGCAGATTCCAAGAAATGGCGTTCCCTGCTCCGCCACCTCATGGATCACCTCATAGAGTCCATACTGTCTGATCTTCCCCATCGCATCTCCGAATGCGCCGACACCTGGAAGTATGACCTTATCCGCATTCAGGACCTCTCTCCTGTCTCTTGTAATGGTTACTTCCTGTCCCAATAACTGCATGGCCTTCTCTACGCTCTTGATATTACCGGCATCATAGTCAAGTATTGCTATCACCCTTCGTACCCGTCCTTCCTTCGTATTTCCTGAATCTATTGTACATCAAGTTCAAACCAGAATTCAACACCATTGTCATAATTATTTACCCCATACTTCTGATGGAAAGACTCCATGATCGCCTTCACGATTGACAGACCGATCCCGTTGCCTCCGTACTCTCTTGTATGGGCCTTGTCTGCCTTATAGAATTTCTCCCATATATGCCTGATATCCGAATCTGCAATCGGCGTTCCCGTATTGAATACAGTCACCCTGGCCTTGCCTTCTTCTGTCCGTATCTTCACTTCCACCACCTTCTCCTGCTTCGCGTGATGGAACGCATTACTTACATAATTCCGGACGACCTGCTCTGCTTTGAACTCGTCCGCCCACACATAGACCGGCTCTTCCTGCCGGAAGATCACGGATATCCCTTCCTGCTGCACTAAGATCTCCATGCTCTTAAGGACTCCCTTCACAAGCTCCGTCAGATCAAACCGCTCGAATACAATATCCTCGTCTCCGAATTCCAACTGGTTCAAAGCCAGAAGATTCTTCACCATCTGGTTCATCTTCGCGGCCTCATCCATAATGACGTCGCAATAGAATTCCCGGCTCTGCGCATCCTCATTGACACCTTCCTTAAGCCCTTCCGCATACCCCTGGATCAGCGCGATCGGAGTCTTCAGCTCATGAGATACATTGCCAAGGAAATCATTGCGCATCTCTTCAAGCTTCTCTTTCTGCTCAATATCCTTAAGCAGCCTGTTATTGGCGCTCTTCAGCTCTGATATGGTACTCTCAAGCTTCTCCGACATCCGGTTGAAATTCGCCCCAAGCTCCCCGATCTCATTGCTGCCCCCGCTGGTATATTTGGCATCAAAGTCAAGGTCTGCCATCTTCTCCGACAGCTCGGCCAGCTCCAGGATCGGATCCGTCAGTCTCCTGGAAAAATACCAGACAGAGGTCAGCGACAGCAGAAGCAGTACGCTCCCGATCAGCAGCAGGAAACGGTTAGAGATCGCCGCGCTCTCCTTGATACTCTCAAGCGGGCTTCTGATCAGGAACTGGCTCCCATCCCCGAATTGCCCCCACATCTCGATATAATCCGTCTGATTCCACGGACTCCAGGACTGTGTGATCTGATAGGCATCCGTACTCTCAAGAACTCTGCTGTCCTTCTGCGCCTGGTTCAGAAGATATCCCAAGAGTTGATTCTTAAGCTGCTCCTTATCATGCACATTCGTATAGAACCTGCCGGAATGCTCCTCTACAAGAAACGATATGTTATTCTTCTCTGCCAGATAAACCAGTTCCCCCGACGCATGCCCGCTTTTCAGCGCACCATTGGACACCGCGTGATCGAGCGCCTCATACATCTCGATAAACTGCGTCTTCTTAGCGTCGATATAATACGGTTCCAGAAATCGGATATTGATGATAAAAAGAGCCGCTACATGGCAGATCATCAGACCGAGAAAAACGATCATCATCTGACGCTTGATTGAATGTTTCATAATTATTCCACCTCGAACTTATACCCCATGCCCCAGATCGTCTTGATATAATTCCCCTTATCTCCGAGCTTATTCCGAAGCTTCTTCACATGGGTGTCGATCGTTCTTGCATCTCCGAAATAGTCATAATTCCACACATTGTTCAGGATCTTCTCCCTGGACAATGCGATTCCCTGATTCTCGATAAAATAAGTCAGAAGCTCAAATTCCTTGTAACTTAATTCTGTCTCCGCACCGTCTATCTTCACCTGATGCGCCGACTTATCAACACTGATCCCGCCTGCGTTAAGCGTCTGATCCGCATCTAATGCATGCGCTCTTCTAAGGACCGCCTCCGCCCTGGCGACAAGGATCTTCGGACTGAACGGCTTAGAGATATACTCATCCACTCCCAGTTCGAATCCCTGCAGCTCGTCCCTCTCCTCAGAGCGCGCCGTCAACATGATGATCGGGACCTTCGAAGACTGCCGCACCTCGCGGCATACCTGCCATCCATCCATATTCGGCATCATCACATCCAGGATCAGAAGCGCGATCTCTTTGTCCTCGTAGAATCTCTCCATGGCTTCCAATCCGTCTGCCGCCTCTATGACCCGGTATCCCTCCCTCTCCAGGAAATCCTTCAAGAGCTTGCGCATCCTGCTCTCATCATCTACTACTAATATCTTGATCCTATCCATATATTTTAGCCTCCCTGTCTCCGTTATGAAATCTAAATAGCATTTTAGTCAGTATAACAGAAAATCATGTTAAATGTGTGAAAAAATTACAGAATTTCGTCCCTTGTCCTCCCGGCGATTGAATGCTATAATATTCCAGTAATTGTATTGTATCTCGCTAAAGCGAGAATGATAACAAGGAGGAATTGAATAATGAAGAAACAAAGACATGACACTCGTTGGATGGTCAGTGTTGCACTTATGGCGGCAATCGTCATCGTGCTGGCGAATACGCCGCTCGGTATGATCCAGCTTCCAATCATTAAGGCGACAACTGTTCACATTCCCGTGATCATCGGTGCAGTCCTTCTGGGACCTTCGGCCGGAGCGATTCTCGGCGCGGTATTTGGTATCTGCTCACTGATCAGCAATACCATGGCGCCAACCCTACTATCCTTCGCCTTCTCCCCTTTCATGAGTACATCGGGGATTCCGGGAGCACTCAAGGCCATATGGGTTTCTGTCGGCTGCAGGATCCTGATCGGGGTGGCGGCCGGATGGCTGTGGATCCTTTTCACCAGATTGAAGGTGAATCAGATCATCGCCCTTCCAATCGTTGGGTTCGTCGGCTCCATGGTCAACACCATCACAGTCATGGGAAGTATCTACCTGCTCTTTGCGCAGCAGTATGCCGAAGCCAAAGAGGTTGCCGTGACCGCCGTATGGGGGCTGGTGATCGGAACCGTGACCGCATCCGGTATCCCGGAAGCAATTGCCGCGGCGATATTGGTGCTGGCTCTTGGAAAGGTCCTGATCAGTGTATTTAAGAAATCAAACATTGGAATGGTAAGTATGACTCAGACGGCAAAATAGACCGTGTATTTCAAAAAATATCAAGTGCCAAATAAATAATGCAATTTGGCACTTGACAAATATAGACATTATGTGGTATAAATATCTAGTGCGATTGAGACACATAGGGGATTGGTCAAGTGGTATGATAGGGGTCTCCAAAACCTTTGGCGGGGGTTCGATTCCCTCATCCCCTGTTCTATAACGTACATAAGGATGCTCGGAAGCTTCGATTTCAGAATGCTTGCGGGTATTTTTATTTTTGCAGAATTTAGGACGTAGTAAAATTATCATTTACTACGTCCCCTCTTTTATCCGCAGTGATGTTCTCCGCCGCATCCATGGCTGCCGCATCCGCCGCCATGATGATGCTCTCCATGGTGACTGCACTGTACGTCAGGATTATAGACAAGATTCCCCGCAAGCAGTGCTTCCACAGCCGCGTCTGCGCTTCCGGACGCACCGCCGTACAGCTTAATGCCCGCCTCTGCCAGCGCAATCTGTGCTCCGGCGCCGATCCCTCCGCAGATCAGCGTGTCTACCTTCCATTCCTTCAATACGCCGGCTAACGCTCCATGGCCGCTGCCATTCGTATCCTCAACCCTGGAAGCCGCAATCCTGCCGTCTTCGACGTCATAGATCTTGAATGCCTCCGTATGGCCAAAATGCTGGAAAATATTACCGTTTTCATAAGTAACTGCAATCTTCATCATCATTTCCCCTTTCTTCTTATACTACAAAGTATACATCATTTATCTCATCTGTCAAATCGTCTCCGTATGCGAACTCTTTCCGGCGCTCTTTCCGATATGATAATCTGTCTTCAGCATGTGCATGATGCTTCTGGACGCCACATCCACAATAATAAAGCCAAATGCGATCGCAAGACAGGTCGCAAAGAGAACGATCATCTCCCCAAAAGCCAGCTCAACATCCTTGCTCACACACCCATACATCATATAGTACAGATTCGGTCCCGGAATCAACGGGAATACCGAGGCTGTGAGGAAGATCGTAGACGGCGCCCTGTTGATCCTTGACATGATAAATGCATAGAACGCCACGAACACAGCCGCAACCAGCGTTGCCAGGAAATTACTCGGACGCACTGCATAGACCACGATGTAGATTCCCCAGGTAAAGAACGCACCGATCCCCGAATATAAGACCTGTCTTCCGCGGATCTTAAACCACAGCGCAAATCCGATACAGGCGACCGTACAGGATATTAACTGAATCGGTATATTGTGGTTCAGGATAAACCCATCAGAAGCCGCACCGTCAAGAATCATGATGGCAAGCGCGATCCCAAAGGCGATTCCCGCCGCACCAAGCATAGAATTCATAATGTGCAGCGCACCGGATATGAAATCCCTCTGCAGCACATCCCTGATCCCGTTCGTGACTCCAAGTCCGCTGATCAGCAGCATGACGATCCCTATCATCACCCGGTCCGGATGACTCCCGATCCCCAGGCGTACCGCCGACAGGATGATCATTTCCGACAGGAACGAAAGAATCATATTATAAACCAGCAGGTTGCTCTCTCTCTTCCCAAGCCATTCTCCGACAACAACGATCATCAGCGATACCAGCACCGCAATGACCGCATCCATAAGATTACATCCGAAGAATACCGCAAACCCGGTTCCTCCCATGACTCCTGCGAAATATTTCACTGCCGGGTGCTGCCCTTCCCGGTTCATCACCTTCTGATATTCCTCATGGAACTTCTTCTCATCCGGTTTATTGGCGCACACATATCTGGATAGATTGTTCAGATAATCCAGACGGTCGAAATCAATGTCTGTCGACTCTATATGACGGATCTGTGTAATGATCTCTCCCTCCGGCGTCTCCACCGTGATCTGGAGATTGCTCGGAATCGCATATACGTCATATCTTACAAATCCATAACTCCTGCACATCCTGTACAGACTGTCTTCCAGTCTGAAATTCTCGGCGCCGCTCTGCAGCATCGCCTCTCCCACGTCTAAAATCGACTGCACAATTCTATTGTAATCCATATTCGCAACACCCTCCCAAAATTGACCTTTAACCACTCAATTTTACAAACGGTATTACTTTATCACAATTTTTTTCAATATACAAGTGCAAATGACATCCTGTTCTGTTAACTATCCTTATATTTTAAAATACCCCTCATTACTTTTTCTAATATTACTGGTAATCCATCACATACAATTCATGCAGCGCACGTGTCGCGCAGATGTACCGAAACTGTGTGAAGAACGGATTCTCCTTATCCCCACCCATCACAAATACCTGATCGAATTCCAGTCCTTTTGCCATATAGAATGTTGTGACCGTAACTCCCTTTCGGAAATTACTGCTGTCCCGGTCAATATAAGACACATCATTCCTGACTGCCTTAACAGCATCATAGACTCTGCGCGCCTCCCGCTCTGTCATCGTCAGTACCGCCGCCGTCTCATATCCGCCTTCACCAGGCAATATCCTACTGAGTATACGCTCTACCGCGTCCTCACAGGCTGTGCACTTGATCTCTTCCACATTCTTCCCATGCCGCTTCATATATTCGATCCCGGTTATTCCCGCAATCCGGCCGGCATATTCCGCGATCTCACAGGTATTCCGATAACTCCTGTTCAGTTCGATCTTACGCGCCTTCCTGCCCAGAAGCTTCGGCAGAAATGTCATAACGTCCTGTACCTTGTCATCTATCGTCTGCGCCCTGTCTCCGAGAATGGTCATATTACAGGAGAACATTTTCTCCAGAATCACATACTGCAGATAAGAATAATCCTGCATCTCATCAATGACCAGATGACGGATATTCCTGTGCCCCGTCACGGTAAACAGACGGTACCTCAGATAAAGGAGCGGATAGACATCCTCATACGCCAGCATGCGCTCCTCACGGGGCAGACCGGGCAGTCTGTGCCATCCATATTCTTCCAGAAGCCAGTTATAGATCTCATACAGATCTCTGGTCACATACATGCTGCAGAACTGCTCCCTGATACTCTCCATATCCTCATCCGGAAGCTCACAGCCATGCAGCGTCTCATACTCATCTACAAAATATTCCATCACTGCATCCATTCGGGAAAGAAGCGGTATATTCTGATATTGGAAATAAAACATCCGGAGGATCTCTTCCGCCCTCTTAACCATACCTTTATACTGAATATCCTTAAAATCTACCAACCGATCCTCCAGCTCTACCAGGAAGCCCTCCACTGCCGATACATAATCCCCGGACTGCTTCCATCTGTATCTGGCTTCTTCCCCTCTTGCCGCCTCCTCTTCCAGGCCTGCCGCGATCTGTCTCTCAATCTGATCCCACCGGTCCTCACAATCCGCGGCAACCTCTCTAAGCTCCCTGTATGCGAAGAGATCAAAGCTCATCTCCTGTATATTCTCTTCTCCAAGCTCCGGCAGAATGTGTGAAATATAATCCGAAAACACACTGTTCGGAGACAGGATCAGGATATTCGATGATTTCAGATGCCCTCTGTCATGATACAGGAGATATGCGATCCGATGCAGCGCTATAGAGGTCTTTCCACTGCCGGCAGCCCCCTGGATAATCAGGATCTTGTCCTTCGTATTGCGGATGATCGCATTCTGCTCCTTCTGAATGGTCCGGACGATATTCTTAAGCTGGATGTCTCCGTTGACGCCTAACTCCTGCTTCAGGATCTCATCATCAATCTTGATATCGCTCTCGAACTCATAGATCATCTTACCATTACGGATCTTATACTGCCATTTGGACAGGATCTCCCCTTCCATCAGCCCTCCCGGGGCCTCGTAGGAAGCCAGACCCTTATCATAATCATAGAACAGGCCGCTGACCGGGGCGCGCCAGTCATAGATCAACGGCACGCTCCCTCTCTCCTTCGCAAAATTCCCGATCCCGATATAGAAGCTCTCCGCTTCCTCTTCACCGTCATACACAAAATCCACACTTCCAAAGAAAGGAGAATCCAACATCTTCTTCCATCTATGACGCTGCTTCTGATGCTCCTGGCTTGCGTTGACCTGCGTAAGAAGAGCCTGCTGGTTATCATAATCCTCATATCCGTACTGGTCCATCTCGGCATAGTTCTCCCAGTAATACTCATTCATCTCCGAGATATCCTTCCAAACCTCCCGGATCGTCTCATCAAGCTCCCGGATTCTATGCTCTAACTGACCAGTCACATATTCCAAAAATTCTGTTCCTCTGCTCATTTAATCACACCAATCTTCTGAAAAACCGGGTACAGATAACTGGCTCCGAAGGTTCCTAATTTCTTCGGACCCGTTACTACCCCTCCAAGCTCTAACGCCTTATAGAACGCCGTCATGACGCTTGCCCTCGTGATAGACTTATCCTTCCTTGTCACGAACATCTCATTCCCCTTGATAACATAGAAGAATTCCAGATTCTTTGCCGTGTAGAAAGGATAGCCCTGGAACTTTATAATCGCATTCCACAACATGTCTCCAGACTCGTCCCCATCTCCCATTACCTTACCCAGGCAGTCAACCGCATGCTTTTGTTCCGGCGTCATGCCGGCGCCACACTCAATATTATGCTCCATCATCGCTATTTAACTCCATACCTTACAAAACCTTTTTAACTATTCTATAATTCTCTTATAGAATGTGCAAGAAAAATCTAAGATATAAGAGGAATAGTTTCCAAATCAAAAAAGGAGACGACCTCTTCTATCCCAAAGCCATCTCCTTCATCTTATGTATCTTCAGTATCTCTACTCTGCCTTAAGCGCAACAACCTCGATCTCAACCAACGCACCCTGCGGAAGCGCAGCTACCTGGAACGCAGATCTTGCCGGGTAATTCCCTTCGCTGAAGAATCCCTTATACACCTCGTTCATCTTGCCAAAATTCGCGATATCGCTCAGAAGAACCGTCGTCTTTACCACATTGTCCATGGTGCATCCTGCAGACTCCAGGATAGACTTCACATTCTCTAAGGACTGCTTGGTCTGTCCCTCGATATCTTCCGCCACGATCTTCCCCTCTGCCGGGCAGATCGGAAGCTGTCCGGATAAGAACATCAGGTTTCCTGTGTTGATCCCCTGTGAATATGGTCCGATTGCTGCAGGTGCCTTGTCTGTGTTCAAAATTGTTTTCATTGTAGTTTTCCTTCTTTCTTTATTGATATTTTGTTATTTTATTATTGTAATAATAATTTATCACTTTTTAGAAAATATGTCAAGTTATAGTGCTTTATATATAAAATTTTGTATTGAATTTTCTCAGATACCGTGAGATAATAAAATTGACTAGAGAAACTTTCAAATATAGCTACAATTGAAATGGAGTAATGTTATGAGATCTAACAACCTTCAACAATACGTTACTATTGTTGAATTTCTTGGGAAGACTCTCGGCCCGGATTATGAGGTTGTCCTGCAGGACCTGAACCCGGAGCATCAAGCTATTGTCGCAATCGCCAACGGTCACATCAGCGGACGCCAAGTTGGAAGCCCCCTAACTGATGCCTCACTTCAAATGCTTTCATCCAAGGCCTATGAGTCAAATGATTTTTTATGCAACTACAGGGGAATTGCCGTAAACGGACATGTTCTGCGTTCTTCTACTATGTTTATCAAGGACGATAAGGGAACTCCTATCGGTTTCTTATGCATCAATTTTGACGACAGCCGCTTCCAGGAACTGAATGGAAAGATGCTTGATATCGTACATCCCGGCTCTTTCCTGACACGTGGTCCGGCTGAACATGATGCGATTCAGGAAGCACCTGCCGGAATGCCTGCCTCTCCCGATGTGATCACGGAGAATTTCTCCATGGATATCTCGTCACTGATGCAGAAGATCTTCGATGACGCCACCGCATCGCTGACAACGCCGATCGACCGGCTGAACCAGCACGAGCGTAAGGATATCATTGAGCAGCTCCAGGAGCAGGGATTATTCCAATTGAAGGGTGCGATATCCTTCGTTGCAAAGAAGTTCTCCTGTTCTACCGCAACCATATACCGCTATCTGAGCGAGATCAGCGACTAAGCTATAATAACCACCAGCCTGGTGCTCCGGACTGATGGTTATTCTGTTACTCTCAGCATCTTACCTTTTCTTGATAAGTTTCAATCATTGATTTTTCCGTTCAAACCCTTTCATAACCGCCTTTCCAGACAGATGCCAGGATATCCTTCAGGACAAGCATAGCATCCAGTTCGTTGTACCCGTATTTCTTTTCCAGATCCCTTAACAGCTTATCCAGCTCCGCCGCATAACAGGCTGTATCCACTTCCTCCTGATACCGGGACAGAACCGGATATTTTTTGCTCCATGCCTTCGTCCAGTCAATCTTATCCGATACTTCCTCACTGGTTCGGTCGATCACTTCCTGTATCTCTTTGATGTCAATATCAAACTCCACCAACTCATCCAGTGACAGTCCATACAGGGCTGCCAGCCGCTTTGACTGGCAGATATCAGGGAGTGTTTCATCCGTCTCCCATTTTGAGACGGTCTGCCTGCTTATCCCAAGCTTTTCAGCAACCTCTTCCTGTGACAGTCCTTTTTTCTTCCGTGCGTGAAATAAATGATTCCCTAAACCCATGGTATTACCTCCTGATATATGATATACCCTGATTATAATACTTCCACTGCCCAGACACCACCAACAAAACCGTACAATTCTGCCCGTTTTATTAACATCAGCACTATCCTCGTAATTTGCGGCATACATTGCCTTGAACATCAGGTATTCACCGAATGTCAGGATGAAAATCCAAATGTCAGAATCCCTCTTAGATCCGCGATTGCCCCTCTCGGACACTTCACCGCGCACATCCCGCAGCTTAAACAGTTCTCTTCCTGGATCTGCGCACAATTATCTATTACTTTTATCGCCTCCGCCGTGCAGGTACGCTCACAGATCCCGCAGCCGATACAGCTTGCCGCGCAGACCTCTCTTGCCTCCTTCCCTTTATCCTGATTCGAACATTTCACCACGATAAAGCCGGCACACTCATGAATGTGGATTACCTGCTGCGGACAGGCTTTCACGCACATGCCGCAGGCAATACACCGCTCCTCATCCACCTGGGCCACGCCGTTCGCATTCAGGGCAATAGCGCCGAGCTTACAGACTGCGGCACAATTGCCGCAGCCCACACAACCGTAACTGCACCTGAATCCCGCACTTGCCGGACAATCGCCGTTGCACGCCACCGACGCCGCACGATAGGGGAATTTCTTCTTTACTGCCATCATGATCCCTTCCTTTCATATGGTGTGCCGGAAATCGGCAGGGTGAATCTTCGCTCTTTGTCCAGACGGTAATATGCGTCCGTCACTGCAGGCGCCGTGGGGATCGACGTGATCTCTCCGATACCGATCGCACCGCATGCTACATTAAGTCCCGGCTTATCAATAACGATCGCTTTGATCTTCGGAATCTCATGAGCGCGGAACAGTCCCAGCGCACCGAATTTGTCAATCGGCTTGCAGTTCTCGTCGATAGGATACCGCTCCGTCAAGGCAAATCCAAGAGACATCACCACGCCTCCTTCAATCTGTCCCTCACAGGACAGCGGATTCACCGCCTTACCCACATCGTGGGCAGCGATCATGGTGTCGATCTTCCTGCTCTTCGGATCCAGGATGCACACCTGCGTCGCATACCCGTAAGCCACATGGGACACCGGGTTCGGTACGTCCGCACCCAGGGGGTCTGTCTTCGCCAGGTATTCCCCGTAGAACTCCTGACCCGCAAGATCAGCAAGCGTCTTCCCGTCCTTCTTTGCCTCCATCAGCTTCTCACAGGCACGCCTTACTGCTTCTCCCGTGATCATGGTCTGCCTGGAACCGGAGGTCGTACCGGAATCCGGAGCAATCCAGGTATTACTGCGTTCATAGACGATATCCTCCCGCCCAAGATCCGTATTGGTGACTACCATCTGGACAAGCACTGTCCCAAGTCCCTGCCCGATACAGGAAGCTCCGGCATAGATATGGAGCTTCTGGTCTTCCTCCACGATCAGCTTCGCACGGCCCCAGTCAGGAATCCCGACACCCACACCGGCATTCTTCATAGCACAGGCAAGACCCACAGGCTTCCCCGCCGCCATTGCCGCGTCATACTCTTCCTTTACTGCCTCCAATGTCTCTGCAAGCCCGGTGGATTCATCCACAATCTGCCCGTTTGGCAGCACGCCGCCCGGACGGATGGCATTGCGGTAACGAATCTCCCAGGGTGTGATACCGATCTCATCCGCCATCATATTTAACAAGGTCTCCGTCGCAAAGCAAGTCTGCGTTACGCCGAATCCCCGGAACGCTCCTGCCGGCGGGTTGTTCGTATAATACGCCGTTCCTTCGATCTCAAAATCCTCATAAGCATATGGTCCCGCCGCATGGGTACACGCCCGCTCCAGAACCGGTCCTCCAAGAGAGGCGAATGCGCCCGTATCGGAAGCCACTTTGGCCTTAACGCCGAGTATCCTGCCGTTCTCGTCACATCCCATGGTGAAATCCATCACAAAATGATGTCTCTTGGGATGGATCAGCAAGGATTCCGCCCGTGTAAGCCTTACCTTCACCGGACGCCCGGTACGGTACGCGATCAGCGCCGCATGATGCTGCACCGTCATATCCTCCTTGCCGCCGAAACCGCCGCCCACCAGTGCATTCTCCGCCTTCACCTTATCGGTTCCAAGCATCAGGCTGCACTCATGGAAGGTACAATACGCATCCTGATCCGTAGAAATAATCCTCACGTCCCCGTCTTCATCTATATATGCCACGGCACATTCCGGTTCCAGGAACGCATGCTCCGTCCACGGAGTCTCGAAATGCTGTGTGATCACATGCTTCGCCTTCTTGATGGCTTCCGCCGCATTTCCCCGGCTCACATGCTTATGCGCCTGCACATTAGACTCTTCCTCGTCATATACAATCGGCGCATCCGGCGCTGCCGCCTCTTCTATACTATGTACCGCCGGAAGAACCTCATATTCTACCTTGATAAGCTTCTTCGCCTTCTCAACAGTCTCCATATCCTCTGCCGCAACCAGCGCGACGGCATCTCCCAGATAATGGGTCAGCCCTCCCACCGGTATCAGCGTATACTGGTCGTGCTTCAAATGTCCGATCTTATTCTCCCCGGGTATATCCTCCGCGGTCAGCACCGCGACCACACCCGGCAGCGCTTTCGCCGCCGAAGCATCAATAGACATTACCCTTGCTCTTGGGTACTTACTCCGAAGAGCAGAACCATAGCACATTCCATCCATATAGAAGTCGTCCGGGTATTTCCCGTATCCAAGAACCTTCTCCTCCACGTCAAGACGGTGTACCCGGGAACCGATCTTCCAGTCGTCCGCGCTCTTTGCCGGGATCTCACCTTCCCGTAAGATCTTCGCTGCAAGCTTTACCGCCGCAATGATCTTAACATAACCGGTACAGCGGCAATAATTATTGCGGATCGCATACTTGATCTCAGCTTCCGTAGGATCCGGATTCACATCCAGAAGAGCCTTCGTGCACATCACCATCCCCGGGATACAGAACCCGCACTGAACCGCTCCGGCCTCGCCGTAAGCATAGGTAAATACCTGTGACTCCCACTCGCTTAAGCCCTCCACCGTCAATATATTCTTACCCTCAAGCCGGTCCGTCGTCGGGACACAGGCCTTACAGGTCTTCCCGTCTATGATAACAGTACATGCTCCGCAGGCGCCCTGGCTGCATCCGTCCTTCACCGAAGTCAGATGCAGTTCATCCCTCAAGAACCGAAGAAGCGTCTGCTTCTTATCAGTCGTGACGGCCTGACCGTTTACTGTAAATGTATACATTAATTTCTCACCTTCTTTTTCCGTAATCTATTATAAATCTGTCCCGCAGACTTCAAATCTGAGCGGATGAGATCGCCTCTGTCACTCCCCGGCCGATGCGTCTGGCTTTATCTGATATCTCATAACAATAAGCCTCTTTTTTTCTGGCGTCTATATCTCCAATCTTCAGGCCTTTTGTCACTTCTACACCTTCCTGGAGCATCCCGCGCACGATCCCGGACATCTGCGCATAGACCGGAACACCGCCGGTCCTGGCTACGATCTGTCCTTTTTCCACCACATCTGCAATTCTTGCAACCGGCTCCATCCTGCCGTCGGCAGACGCCTGGATCAGCCGTTCTCTTGTATAGCCGCCCACCTCTCCTGGAACTCCTGTATTGGGAAGGGCGCCTCCTTTACGGATCACATGTCCAAGTGTAGGGCCTCTCTGCGTCTCGATCACATAGTGACAGTCGACGCCGGCCTCAAATCCCGGTCCGATCGCCACCACTAGCGGTGCGTCTTCGATACTGGTCCCGACATTCTTCTTCGCCATGATACCGTCCACAAGGACGTCCGGCCGGTATTCTTTCCTGATATCCGCATGTTCATCCACGATGACGGCGATCTTCCCCGCCTCTGTAACCTTAAGGGCTTCTTCAATACTATGGACAAGAACTCCCGTCGCATCCTCGACCTTCGCCTCTCCTTCATAGACTGCCCGCGAGAAGGAAACCGCCCTTCTCACGGCAAGAGGGATCTCTATCTCCGTCATCAATACTTCATATCCGGCAAGCCAGCATTCATATGCAATTCCCGTAGCCAGATCGCCTGCGCCCTTGATCAATACCTTCATTCGTTCCACCCGCCTTTTCAATCAATTTAAGCCTTTGCGCCTGAGAAACCGCCCGTCACCTTTCTTACCCAGGAACTTTCCGCCATCTGAGATCACATTGCCTCTCTGCAGGACCTTTCGGATCTCTCCGGTGATCTGCATCCCCTCATAAGCGGTGTAATCTGCCGCCCCATGCATCCTCTCCTGCGTCATCACATAGCTTCCCCTTGGATCCAGGATGACAAGATCTGCATTCGCCCCCGGCTGGATCACTCCTTTCTCAGGATACATCCCGTAGATCCTGGAGGGCTCTGTGCAAAGCGTCTTCACCAACTGATTCATAGTGATCCTGCCCTTCGCCGCCCCCTCGGAAAACATCAGCATCAGCCGTTCTTCCACTCCGGGCGCCCCGTTGGGACAGGCTGTAAAATCATCCTTCCCCATCTGTTTCTCTATGCCATAGTTAAAAGGACAGTGGTCCGTCGCGACCACCTGGATCGTCCCGTCTGCAATTCCTTCCCACAGCGCCGTGCAATCCTCCTTGGTCCTGAGCGGAGGCGACAGGATGTATTTCAGTCCGTCTTCCCTCCGGTAACACTCCTCCGTCAGCACCAGATATTGAGGACAGGTCTCTGCAAATATATTCTTCTGACCGTGCCTTCTGGCATCTCTGACCGCCTCTAAGCTCTCCTTACAGGACAGATGTACGATATATACCGGAGCATCATCTGCCATCCGCGCCAATTTCAGCACGCGGCTTACTGCCTCCGCTTCTGCAAGGTTCGGACGGCTCTTGGCATGGTAGACAGGCGCGGTCTTACCTTCCAGCTTATATTTCTGCTTCAGGAACTCCACCACCTCATGATTCTCACAATGGAATGCCGTAACCCCGCCGATCTCCTTCATCTTCTGCAGGATCCGCAGCACATCCGCGTCATTTAACCGAAACCCGTAGGTCAGATAGACCTTCACGCTGGGGATACCGTCAGAAGCCATTGCCGCTAATTCCTCAAGAATCTCATCATTCACATGCTGGGCCGTTCCATGAAAGCCATAGTCGATCACAGCCTTCCCTTCGGCAAGCTTCTTATAGACCTCGAACTGATGATGCAGCGGCACTCCCGCAGGACCAAACGCCATGTGGTCCACGATAGAGGTGGTGCCCCCGCAGGCAGCCGCCACCGTTCCGTCATAGAAGTCGTCCACCGCACGGGAGATCCCCACATCCAGATCCATATGAGTATGCACATCCACGGCTCCCGGAAGGATATAACATCCCTTGGCATCAATAACCTCGGCCCCATCCTCCGAGAGCTTTCGTCCAACACAGACGATCTTCTCGTCCTCAATCAATATATCAGCCTGGTAATCTTCTGATTCTGTAAAAATATGCCCGTTCTTTATGATCTTTCTCATACCATCCACTCCTGTAACCTGCCCCATACGTCTTCTTATCCCAACAGATAACTATAGTCTTCGCATACCGCCTCGATCAGTCTCTGAAGTCCTTCTGGTACTTCTGTGGCTTCGCCCTTCTTCCATACCATTTCCTTCCCGACGAATCTCACCCTGCACTCCAGCGCATCCTTATCCAATACGGTAAAGCCGTCGTTCTTGCTGTCCGCCATATCCACCACATTGGCAAATAAGGTGAATTTATCCAGATACGGCGCACTCGCATACGGACAGAATACCTTGCAGTTCCCGCATTCGTTACACATATAATCCACATGGATCACCTGTGCCTTCGCCATGCCAGGAACCTTGACGGAGATATTCGCGCGGTTCGGACACACATCCACACAATTCTCACATACAGTTGAACAGCCCAGGCAGCGGTTCGCCTCCTTGCCGGCTAACGGCTCTGCCAGGATTCCTTTCTTCTTATATATAGCGCCCGCATCCGCCGGTCTGCTCATATCGCCGGATACCGGAGCGCCCACGATCGCCTCCGCCGCCGTCATGGCGTTCGCCATTCCCTTTACAACCAGGGACGGGCCGTATAAGCCGTCGCCGATCACATATACGCCTTTGATGCTGCTCTCTAATTCCTGACTTGTCTTCACACGTCCGCGGTCGTCCACGGTCAGTCCATTTGCCTGATAATAGCTGGTCGGAACCCTCTCGCCCACCGCAGCGATCACCGTATCTGCCGGAATGGATACCGTCTCGTCTGTCTCTGTCACGCCCGCGCGTCCGGAAGCATCCCGCTCGCCAAGCTTCGTCACCTTGCAGATCAGCTTACCGTCTTCTGTCTTCACAGGCGCGAGAAGCTCCTTGAATTCTACGCCGTCCTCGACGGCAAGCAGCAGTTCGTGCTCGTCAGCCGGCATATAACGTCTGGTCCTTCTGTATACCAGATATACATGCTCTACGCCTTCGCATCTCTTGGCAGCCCTTGCGGTGTCCATCGCCGTATTTCCGCCGCCGATGACCACTACATTCCTGCCCAGATCTACCTTACCCTTCTTCTCATTGAATTCTTCCAGGAATGCCAGTGCATTTACTGCTTCCCTGCCCTCAAGCTTAAGCTGTCCTCTCTCATACGCACCCACAGCCAGGATCACATCGTCATATTCCTTCTTAAGCTCTTCTACATTCGGCGCCCATGTATTAGTAAGGATCTTCACCCCTAATCTTTCCAGAAGGGATACGTCCTTGCCGATCACGCTGTCGTCGATACGGAAATCCGGAATCACAGCGCTCACGATACCGCCGAGCCTGTCACGCTTCTCGAAGATGGTGACCTCTGCTCCCATTCTCGCAAGATAATATGCCGCCGCCATACCTGCGGGGCCGCCGCCTACGACTGCTACCTTCTTGTCACAGTTGCCAAGAGGCTTTATTTTGCCGATCACTTCGTCATACGCATTCTCAGCACAGGTAAGCTTGGTATCACGGATCTGAACCGGAGTCTCGTAGAAATTACGGTTACAATGGCTCTGACATCCGTGCGCACAGATGGTTCCTGTGATGAACGGCAGCGCGTTCTTGTTCAGGATCACCTCTAACGCTTCCTTATACCTGCCCTCTCCCGCCAACTGTACATAGGTCGTGATCTCCTGATGGATCGGACAGGCATCCTCGCACGGCGCGGTATAGCAGTCAAGAAGCGGAACTCTCTCGTTGGACTTCCTGGATATCGGAAGCTTCGCAGGCTTCACATGGTGCGGATCTGCGACCGCGTCTTTCGCAACCTTAGAGAGCGCCTTCACATCGATTCCGTCGAACGCCTTGACTCCCATAGCATCCAGGGCTTCCGCCATCTGGGAAAGTCTCTGGTATCCGCCCGGTTTCAGTATGGTTGTGGCAACCGTCACCGGCCATACCCCGCTTCCCACAATTCTTTCTATATTAAATGCATCCGCTCCGCCTGAATATGCGATCCGAAGCTTCCCGCCAAACTCTTCCGACAGCTTTGCCGCCAGAGAGATGGACAGCGGATACAGGGACTTGCCGGACATATACATTTCCTCACTTGGAAGCTCGTTGGCCTTCACATCTACCGGGAAGGTATTGGTGATCTTCACTCCGAACTCAAGCCCCATCTCGCCGGACAGCTTCATCAGCCTTGTGAGCATCGGCACCGCATCCTCATACTGCAGGTCGTCTTCGAAATGGAATCTTCCGAATGCAATATAATCATACCCCATCTGGTCTAATGTCTCTCGGGCAAAATCATACCCCAGAAGGGTCGGGTTGCATTTGATAAAGGTATGCATCTTCTTCTCTGTCAGCAGATAATTGGCAATACTCTCGATCTCCTGCGGCGGACATCCGTGAAGCGTGGAGATCGTGGCCGAATTGCAGATATAAGGAGTAATGCTCTCAATATCTTCCTTCGTCACATTCTGATACTCTCCCACATGGGCAAGAAGCACTTCCCTGCATTTCTTGAATGTCTCCGTCTGGCCCGCATCCTTCATGCTCTCGATAAATGTGTTCACCTTCTCGGACTTGATGCCTGCCAGGTCATAGCCCACGCTGATATTGAACTGATAGCCGTCCATACTTCCGAGTCCGTATTCCTTCGCCATGAACGCAAGCAGGAACCATGCCTTGATGTACTCCTCCTGCGCCTGAGGCACGTAGAGCTCCGTAGACCACTCACAGTTATAGCATTCGTCATCCGCCTTGATGCAGGGCTTATTCACACATGCCGCAAGCTCCGCCCCGTCCATGATCTGAACCGTCTTCAATTCGAAGAACCGGCTCCCTGCATAGTAGGCTGCCGCAATATTCTGCGCAAGCTGGCTGTTAGGGCCTGCCGCCGGTCCGATCGGCGTCTCAAGCCTGCGCCCGAAGATGGTCTGCGCCTTCTTACTGTCCGCCACATAAGGTCTATGTACTCCGAATACCGTATTCTTCTCGTCATGCTCTCTCCGAATCCAGTTCAACAACTGTTCAAAAGGCATACATGTCATTATATCACTCATATCAATTCCTCCCTATCCGTTAATACTCTTCCACAGCTTCGCAGACTCCTCACGGCATTTCGCCATGGTCTCTTCTACATCCGCAACCTGTACTTCTCTGTTCTTCATAAGCACCTTGCCATTGCCGACCGTCGTCACAACATCACGTCCGGTCATTCCGAATAAGATATGTCCGTTGATGTTATTCTCATCCAGGTAAGTCGGCGGATCGTAATCCACAACGATCACATCCCCTGCTGCACCTTCCTTCAGGACTCCGAGCGGTGTCTTGAAATAACGGTTCGCGATCGCCGCATTATTCTCGAACAGCATCCTGGGTACCTCGCCCCATGCCGCGTTCGCGTCGCACAGATGATGCTTGTGGAGCACATTCGCCACCTTATAGGACTCTGTCATATCGTGGGTATATCCGTCCGTACCAAGCCCTGCCAGGATTCCCCGGTGAACCAGCTCCATGGTCGGCGGACAGCCGCAGGCATTGCCCATATTGGACTCCGGATTATGGACCACCATGGTATTGGTATCCTTGATCAGGTCCATCTCATGGGAATTAATATAGATACAGTGTCCAAGCAGCGTCTTCTCTCCCAGAATACCGAAGTCCATCAGCCGGTCAACGATTCGCTTGCCGTATTTCTTCAGGCAGTCGTGAAGATCCTCGATCCCCTCTGCCACGTGGATATGGTATCCCACCTCATCCGGCTTATTTGCCGCCGCAAGCTCCATGGTCTCGTCAGATATGGTGAACTGCGCGTGCATTCCCATCATTCCGGCAAGCATATCAGAATCATCCTTCAGGGCATACCGGATAAATTCAGCATTCTCCATCACCGCTTCTCTTGCCTTATCCATCCCGTCCCTGTCGGAGATCTCATAACACAGACAAGACCTTACTCCCAATTCCTTCGCCGCATCCGCTATAGTAAACAGGCTGTCTTTGATATGCCCGAAGCTTGCATGATGGTCAAAGATAGTCGTCACACCATTTCTGATGCAGGAGATCATGGTATCCATCGCGCTGTACTTCGTCTGCTCAAGCGTCAGCTTCCGGTCAATGGTCCACCACTGTCCGTCCAGGATATCAAGGAATCCCTGCGGATTATAGCCCTTGATACTAAGCCCTCTTGCCATAGCGCTGTAAATGTGCTCGTGAGTATTGATAAACGCCGGCATAATGATCCCGCCTTTGGCGTCAATATATTCCGCGTCCTTATACTTGCCCCTGATCTCTTCCAGGGTCCCTACTGCGGCGATCTTCGTTCCCTCGACCGCCACCGCTCCATTTGCAAGAAATGGACGGGCTGCATCTCTTGTGATCACTTTACCGTTTCCTATTATTAACATATCGTCTCCTCCTTAAACTTCAATATCCTGTATCGTTACTTCACCTGATCCAGCACTTCTTCATATTCCATATCCTTGGGAAGCACCAGGTTCAGGATGATTGCCGTGATCGTTGCCAGTACCACCGGTGATTTGCCGAATATAGTCGTCACCCATGCCGGGAATGCCGCCAGCGCCGTATTCGCCTGGGTGATCCCCATTCCAAGTGCAATGGCAAGCCCTACGATGGTCGTATTGCGGTAATTCATCGGCGATGCCGTGATCAGCTTCACACCTGTCATTGCAATGGATGCAAATACAGATACGGTGGCTCCGCCAAGCACGCATGAAGGAATCGTCGTGAGTACCGACGAGAACTTGGGGATCAGTCCCGCGATCAGCAAGATCCCTGCCGCCATCGCGAATACTCTCTTCGCCACCACCTTCGTGGCTCCCACGATCCCCACATTCTGGCTGTATGTAGCAGTCGGCAGCCCGCCGAAGAATGCACAGAGGATATTGCTGATCCCATAAGCAACAATTCCCCCGTTCAGTTCCCCGTCCGTCGGCATCCGGTCCAGTCCCCCGGTCGTCGTCGCCGAGAAGTCGCCGATCGCCTGGATGGAGTTGATGGCAAATAATACGCCGATCGCCACACAGGATGACGGCTCAAAGGTGATCCCGAAATGCATCACCCTCGGAAGCTGGAAATAGGATGCCGCCGCGACAGACGAGAAATCCACCATTCCGAAAAACAGCGAGATCACATAACCCACAACAATGCCTATTAAAATAGAAGATAATTTCCAGATTCCCTTCACATAATGATTCAGTGCCGTTACAATGATCAGC
>CANDQP010000061.1 GCA_947388185.1 uncultured Dorea sp.
TCCGCTTTCCTGACAGAGCATGCCGTCAGTATCAGGATGCATATCGGCAGCAGAAGAAGATATATTTTCCTCACGGGTACTCCTTGGCATAAGGTAATCTCTCTACATCATACACAGTAACTCTATGAAAAATTCCAATTTTGTAGTATAATTAGTTTTGTTTGACTTGACACTCAACATGAAGGAGATATTTATGAGAGACAAAGAACGACTTTCCGGAATTTTGCTGCACCCCACCTCCCTTCCCTCAGCCTATGGGATCGGAGATCTTGGGCAGGCTGCTTATGAATTTGTTGATTTTCTTGAGAAGGCAGGACAGCACCTATGGCAGATCCTTCCTTTGACGCACACCGGTTACGGTGATTCCCCGTATCAGAGCTTCTCTGCTTATGCAGGGCAGCCGCTTCTGATCAGTCCTGACCACCTGTTGGAGCTTGGGCTGTTAGACGCCGCCGATCTTGCCGGCGTACCTGCTTCTGACCCGGAGCACATTGATTACGGAAGCATTATTCCCTGGAAACAAGCCGTCTTCGAGAAGGCCTATGAGCATTTTACATCTGAAGCGTTCCAGGCGCTTCCGCTCTATTCGGAATTCTTAGATTTTACCGAGAAGGAGAGCGGATGGCTCGATGATTATGCCCTGTTCATGGCTTGTAAGGCGGTGAACGGCGGGGTAAGCTGGTTAGAATGGGAAGACCGGTACCGGCTGCCCACGCCGACCTTCAAGAAGAGACTGCGCAGCGCTCTCAGGTCGCAGTTCGGCTTCTATCAGTTTCTACAATTTCTATTCTACAAAGAATGGCTTGCCCTTAAGGCATATGCCAATGCACATGATGTGCAGATCATAGGGGATATTCCGATCTTCGTGTCCATGGACAGTGCGGATGTATGGGCGAACCAACATCTGTTCCAGCTGGACTCCAAGGGATTTCCGCTGAAAGTAGCCGGTGTTCCCCCGGATTATTTCTCTGCGACAGGGCAGTTGTGGGGGAATCCGCTGTATGACTGGAAGGCCCATGAGAAGGAAGGCTTCGCCTGGTGGATCTCCCGTATCAGGCATCAGCTCCGGTCCATCGATATCCTGCGGATCGATCATTTCCGCGGCTTCGAATCTTACTGGTCCGTTCCCTACGGTGAGAAGACCGCCATCAACGGCAAGTGGATCCCCGCACCCGGATATGAACTGTTCCGGGCGATCCAGGATGCTCTTGGAGACGGCCTGCCTATCATCGCGGAGGACCTTGGCATCATCACACCGGAGGTTGACGCGCTGAGGAAGGCTTTCCGTTTCCCTGGAATGAAGGTGCTGCAGTTCGCCTTCGACAGTCTGGGCGAGAGCAGCTATCTGCCTCACCGGTTCACCACTGTGGACTGCGTCTGCTACACGGGCACCCATGACAATGACACTTCCCTTGGCTGGTACCGGACCCTTGACCCGAACTGCCAGAGGAAGGTCCGCTTATACACCAACAGTACAGACGCCTTGAAGCCGGGATGGGCGCTGATCCGATCGGCCCTCTCAAGTATCGCCGCTTATACCGTCTTCCCGCTTCAGGATGTCCTGGGATACGGTTCCGACGCCAGGATGAATACCCCCGGCAGTGCTTCCGGCAACTGGGACTGGCGTTTTACGGGCGGCGCCCTGCGTGATGAGCTTGCCGAAGACCTGAAAGAGCTCACCGTATTATACGGAAGACATGTACTGCGGGACACCCCTGAGGATACGGAAGACGAACCGCAGGAGGAGGTATTGCCCGCCAAAGACAGCCCGACCGGGGAAGAGACGCCGGCCAATGAGAATTCTCTGACCGAAGACAACAGCAGGACAGGAGGAATCGTCAGATGATACGGTTTATATTATTAGTCCTGTTCCTGTTCTCTTTCTTATTATTCGGGATTCCGGTATTGATCGTCGAATGGTTTCGGCGCAGGTTCGATCAGGAGGCGAGCGACTACCGCTGCCTGCGGATCGTTCAATGGGCATTCAAGGGTATCCTTATGATCACCGGAGTAACGGCTACGGTGATCGGCGAAGAGAATATCCCGGATGAACCTGTGCTTTTTATTGCGAACCACAGAAGTTATTTCGATATCCTGCTGACCTACTCCCGCTGCAAGAGACTGACCGGATATGTGGCTAAGAAGGAGATGCTGCGCTATCCCATCCTGCGGGACTGGATGACTCGGCTGCACTGTCTCTTCCTTGACCGGGATAATCCCAAGGAAGGCTTAAAGAGCATCCTCCAGGCAATCGACTATGTGAAAAGCGGAATATCTGTATGCATCTTCCCGGAAGGAACACGCAACGACGGCGAGGAACTCAGCATACTGCCCTTCCACGGCGGTTCCTTTAAGATCGCTGAGAAGTCCGGCTGCGCCATCATACCGATCAGCATGAACAATACTCATACCATGTTCGAAAAGCACATTCCAAGAATCGAGAAGACCCATGTGGTGATCGAATATGGGAAACCGATCTATCCCGGAGATCTGGATAAGGAGACCAGGAAACGCATCGGAAGCTATTGCCAGAATATCATCCAGGAGACCATTAACCGCAATCAGGAGCTGGTATAAGCAAAATATTAATTTACGAAACGATACACTAGTGCTATAATAGGAAGCACTACATTCCAATTCCAAAGGAGCTAGAGAGATGAACAGACGAGATTTAACTTTGCTGACAGACCTGTACGAACTGACCATGATGCAGGGCTATTATGCCCAGGGGCAGCAGGAGAAGGTCATCTTTGACGTTTTCTTCCGTCAGAATCCGTGTAATAACGGATATTCGGTCTGCGCAGGGCTTGAACAGGTGATCAATTACATCAAAGATCTTAATTTCACCTATGAAGATGTAGATTATCTGAGAGGTCTTGGCATATTCAGCGAAGATTTTCTGCAATACCTGAGCGGTTTTCATTTTAGCGGCGATATCTATGCAATTCCGGAAGGAACCGTTATATTTCCCAAAGAACCGATCCTTAAAGTCATCGCGCCGATCATGGAGGCACAGCTTGTAGAGACGGCTATCCTTAACATCATCAACCACCAGTCGCTGATCGCTACCAAGGCGTCGCGCGTGGTATTTGCCGCTAACGGCGACGGGATCATGGAATTCGGGCTGAGACGCGCCCAGGGACCGGATGCCGGCCTGTACGGCGCCCGCGCGGCCATCATCGGGGGATGTGTCGGTACCTCCAATGTCCTGGCCGGCCAGCTCTTTGACGTGCCTGTGATGGGAACCCATGCCCATAGCTGGATCATGAGCTTCCCCAACGAATATACGGCTTTCAAGACCTATGCCGAGATGTACCCCGACAACTGCACGCTTCTGGTGGATACCTACGACACCCTGAAATCAGGCGTCCCCAATGCCATCCGTGTATTCGAAGAATTCCGTGACGCGGGGAAACCATTCAAGAAATACGGAATCCGTCTGGACAGCGGCGACCTTGCCTATCTGTCAAAAGAAGCGCGGAAGATGCTGGATGCGGCTGGATTCACGGATGCTTCCATCTGTGCCTCCAACGATCTGGACGAATACCTCCTGCACGACCTTAAGATACAGGGCGCCGCCATTGATTCCTGGGGAGTGGGAACGAATCTGATCACCTCCAAGGACAACCCTTCTTTCGGCGGTGTGTACAAGCTTGCCGCAATCCAGAACGAGGCAGGCGAATTCGTCCCGAAGATAAAAATTTCAGAAAATACAGAGAAAATCACGAATCCCGGTAACAAAACCATTTTTAGGATCTATGATAAAACAACAGGAAAGGTTAAAGCCGACCTGATCTGTTTCGCCGACGAGACCTTTGATACCAATGAGGATATGCTTCTGTTCGATCCTATCGAGACGTGGAAGAAGACGAAGCTTCCCGGCGGATCCTACACCATGCGCGAGATCCTTGTACCTGTATTCCGCAGCGGTGAATGCATCTACAGCTCGCCTTCTGTCAAAGAGATCGCAGAATACTGCAGACAGGAGAAGAAGACCCTGTGGGATGAGACGAAGCGGTTATTCTACCCGCACAGAGTCTATGTGGATCTGTCACCCAGGCTTTACGAAGTGAAGAAAGCTCTGCTGAATAAAATGAGTGTTACCGAGTAAGTTACAAAAAAAGGAGACTATTGTATGAAGATAATTGTATTAGCGGGCGGACTCAGCCCGGAGCGCGATGTTTCACTGACTTCCGGCGCCGGAATCTGCAGGACACTGCGCGAGATGGGACATCAGGCATTTTTGATGGATGTATTTTTCGGTTTCCCATATGACGCCGATAAGCTTGAGGAGGTGTTTGGCCTTCCGGGAGCCGGGCTTGAGATCGCGGACGGCATTAAGACTACGGCTCCGGATCTCGATGCTCTCAGGCAGTCACGTCCGGACCAGTCTGACTGTATGCTCGGCCCTAATGTCATCGAACTCTGCCAGATGGCTGATATCACATTTATGGGGCTTCATGGCTCCATCGGGGAAGACGGCAAATTGCAGGCGACCTTCGATGTCCTGGGGATCAGATATACCGGCCCCAATGCACTTGGATGCTCCCTGTCCATGAATAAGCTTGTGGCAAAGCAGATCTTCAAGATGTCAGGAGTTCCCACGCCGCGAGGCACTTCTCTGACCAGAAAGACGAAGGATACACCGCTTGCAGAACTTGGTTACTATCTTCCTCTTGTCATCAAGCCATGTGCCAGCGGCTCCAGTATCGGCGTATATATTGTACATACTGAGGAAGAATATACAGAGGCAATCCGCCGCTCCTTCGACGTCGATATGGAAGAGGAAGTCGTGATCGAGCCATATATCAAAGGACGCGAGTTCGCCTGCGGCATTATCGCCGGCAAGGCTCTTCCGCTCGTTGAGATCATCCCTAAGAGCGGATTCTTCGATTATGAGAATAAGTATCAGGACGGCGGGGCACAGGAGATCTGTCCGCCTCAGTCTATCGATGCCGAGACACAGGCACAGATACAGCGGGCGGGCGAGAAGGCGTTCGAAGCGCTGCGGATGGATGTATATTCACGGGCAGACTTTATCGTTGACGATGAGGACGGAAGCTTCTACTGTCTTGAAGTGAACGCTCTTCCGGGAATGACCCCTGCAAGCCTCCTCCCTAAGGCGGCCAAAGCAGCCGGGCTTGAATACAGCGCCCTGTGCCAGCGGATCATCGAAGAATCCTACAAAGCGCGATATTAAGGAGGCCCGTCCTATGAAGAACCTCACATTGAACAATATTACACAGACCTGCCAGGGAACTTATCACGGAGATCCCTCCATCCTTGACAGGGAAGTGGAAGGCGTCGTTATTGACAGCCGTAAGGTCAGACCCGGCTATCTCTTCGTTGCCATTGACGGCGCGAATATCAATGCACACAAATTCATCCCTGATACGATCCGTTCCGGAGCGCTCTGCGTCGTATCCCACGAAGATCTCGGTGAGACGGATTACCCTTATATCCTGGTGGAATCCACCGGGCAGGCGCTGCTTGACATCGCGAAGCTCTACCGGGATTCCTTCGATGTAAAAGTTGTCGGTATCACCGGAAGCGCCGGGAAGACGAGTACCAAGGAGATGATCGCCTCTGTCATCGCACAGAAATACTGTGTGCATAAGACGCTGGGGAATTTTAATAACGAATGGGGGCTTCCGATCACCATTTTTGAGATGAACAAGGAGCACCAGGTCGCGATCCTGGAGATGGGCGTGAATCATTTCGGCGAGATGCGAAGGCTCTCTTCCGTCGCGGCGCCGGATATCTGTGTGATCACCAACATCGGTGTGGCACATCTGGAATTCTTCAAGACCAGAGAAGGGATCTTCCGCGAGAAGACCCAGATGATCCAGGATATGAAGAACGGCGGAACCATCATCCTGAACGGAGACGACGACCTGCTGGCTCAGACGGCGCCCATCAAGGGCGTAAGCCCCGTCTTCTTCGGATTCGGCGATAACAGCCAGTTCCGTGCCGGCAACATGCAGGCTCTTGGCCTTAAGGGAACCACCTGTACCATCTATCTGCCGGACGGAACCTCTTTCGACTGTACGGTACCGCTGCCCGGCATCCACATGGTAAGCAACGCCCTTGCCGGCGCTGCCGTCGGCTATACGCTGGATCTTACTCCTGATGAGATCAAAGCGGGCATCGAAGGGCTGCCCTCGCTTCCGGGACGCAATAACATTATCAAGACTGACCGGCTGATCATCCTGGACGACTGCTACAATGCTAATCCTGTCTCGATGAAAGCCTCGATCGACGTGTTAAACATGGCGATCGGACGCAAAGTTGCGATCCTTGGCGATATGAACGAACTTGGTGAGGATGCGCAGGAGCTGCATCTGAATGTGGGCGAATATGCCGCCCAGCAGGGTATAGACCTGATCTGCGGAATCGGCCCGCTCTCCCGCCACCTGGTTGACGGCGCTGTGGGATGTGATTCCCTGGCCGAAGCGCTCTGGTTTAAGACAAAGGCCGAATTCCTGGATGCAGCAAAAGACCTGATCAAAGAAGGGGATAACGTTCTCGTCAAGGCCTCCCACGGCATGCAGTTCCCTGAGATCGTAGACACATTAAAAGCCTTAGGAGAATAGTATGGAATATCAGATACTTGCTCTGGATCTGGACGGTACGCTTACGAATTCTGCAAAAGAGATCACGAAGCCCACTCTGGAAGCATTGATCAAGATACAGCAATAAGGAAAGAAAGTAGTCCTGGCAAGCGGACGCCCTACCAAAGGCGTCTTGCCGCTTGCCGAAGAACTTCATCTGGAAGAGTACGGAAGCTACATCCTCTCTTTCAACGGCGGACGGATCACCGACTGCCGAAGCCAGGAGATCATCTATGAGAAGCATCTCCCGGCGGACGTGGCGGAACCGCTCTTTTATATTGTCAAGAAATATTCCGGGATCGACATCGTCGGCTATACGCCCGACACCCTTCTCTCCGGTATCCGGCCGAATCAGTATACGGAACTGGAATCAAGGATCAATCACATGCCGATCGTCGAAGTGGAGGATTTCCCTTCACATATAACAGAACCGGTCAATAAGATCCTGATCACCGGTTCACCGGAGATCATCGCTCTCGTGAAGGCAGAGGTTGCAGATTATTTCCACTCTTATCTCTCGGTCTACTGCTCCGAACCCTTCTTCCTGGAGATCATGCCCAGGGGGATCGATAAGGCTCATTCCCTGCTGCGGCTCTTAAGCGGCATCGGGCTGACCGCCGACCAGATGATCTGCTGCGGCGACGGATACAATGATCTGACCATGATCGAGACGGCAGGACTTGGCGTCGCCATGGCGAACGCACAGCCGGCGGTACTTGAGAAGGCCGACTATGTCACCCGATCGAACGACGAAGGCGGCGTGCTTCATGTGATCAATAAGTTCATGCTCCGCCAAACTCCGGAATAAAGCTCTCCAGGGCGGCCTCGCCCTCCTGGATATAGCCGTATTCCACACCCAGCTCTAAGGCATAATCCACCACCTTCTCATATTCTCTCTTCGTCACTCTCCTCCCCAGATGCTTATGGTCTCTTACCTGCGGCATCGGGGTATACTGGTTCATGATGCTGAGCAGGATGCGGTTCCCGTATGTCTCATACAGATAGCGGATCACTTCTCTGGACTCCCTTACATGGCCCGGAAGCACCAAATGACGCACTAGGACACCTCTTGTCAGCAAGCCGCTCTCCTCTTCTATCCGGAATTCCCCCGTCTGAGATACCATCTCCCCAAGCGCCTCTTTCGCATACGGCGGATAGTCCGGCGCCCCGGAATATTCCGCTGCCAACGCCGGATCCATATATTTCATATCCGGCAGATAGATATCCACATAGCCTTCCAGCATCCGGATCGTCTCTGCCCGCTCATAACCGCTCGTATTATATACGACAGGAAGGTTCATTCCCTCCCCCCTGGCTATCTCTAACGCTTCTATGATCTGCGGCACATAGTGGGTCGGCGTGACCAGGTTGATATTGTTCGCTCCCTGGCCTGCAAGCTCCAGGAATATCCCGGCAAGCCTTCTTACCGTGATCTCTGTCCCGGCCTCTTGCTTCCCGTACTGCCGGCCGTTTCTGGATATCTTATAATTCTGGCAGAAGATACACCCAAGATTACAGCCCGAGAAAAATACTGTACCAGAGCCGTTTACCCCGGAAATGCAAGTCTCTTCCCACATATGAAGGGCCGCCCTGGCAACAATAAGCCCGGCGGCCTTCCCGCAATATCCGCGCTGTCCCTCCAGACGGTTGACATGGCACTGTCTGGGACATAATGTACAATCTGTAAGATATGCTTCCATCTGCGTTCCCCTTATATACATAATTTCGCCTGCATGCGGCCGAAACACCGGCCATCATGCTCTCCTGCGCACGAACTTAAGCGCCGGATACCGGTATCCGTTGTTCTCGATCTGCTCCGGTTCCTCTTCCAGCAGCATGTATCTGCTGCTCTTTCTTGTGCTGTAATCGTATGCCAGGATCAATTTCTCGAATTCCTCTTCGTCCGCTATATCGATCGCGGCTGCATCCATGATCTCATCCTTCATATGGCTCTCTATGAATTCCTCGATCTGTTCCTTGCTGTAGCGCACCTGAATCCGGTTCAGTCTCAGTACGTCTTCTTTGTCAAGCTCTTTCGTCTCCTCGTCTTCTGCAACACGGCCCATGAAATCCTTCCTGGATCTCCTCCGCTTATACAAGGGCTTCTCCGACAGCATTTCCACAAGAGACAGATTCAGCTTCTCTGCAGTCTTACAGAGCAACCCGTCCGGATCTTCACTCGCTGCAATGCGGTTCAAGAGCTGCACCACAAGCCCCTTCGTATCCGACTGGCCGCTCAAGAGGTAGTTAAGCCTCGTCACCGTCGCCCGCACGTATTTCGTGTGCTCCTTGTCCATATTGGATATACGGTGTTCAATGTCGTCGAATCCCCTCTCGATCAGATCCAAGAGTTCATGAATATCGTCTGACGTATCTCCCATCATTCTGGCGGTCTTCTGAACATTCTCGATCCAGCCCTCATCCTCGCGCATCTCTCTGAGACATTTCTTAATATCCATCTTATAGATGTAGAAATTATCGGAGGTCTTCAAGATATGGTATTTCCTGCGCACGATCGCTTCTACATAGCCGTTGAGGTGCTCTTTCAGGAGTTCACCGTATGTCTCCTGTTCCAATAATCTGGAAAAGAACTTGTCCATGTTATGAAGCATATCCTGCAGCGCCTTGTTAAGCCTCCTGGTATTCACGAGGGCTGTGCGCAGCATCCCAAGGTTCCCCCTGGGATCGTTCCGGAAGGAGAAGAGCGTGGCATAGACATTCTGGATATAGATGTCCGTCTCCTCCATCTCATCCGAATCCAGACGCTCGAATGCATCGATAAACACTGCCGAATAGTCCGGGATCACGATATTCGTCACCAGTGTATGATAATCTTCGATCCGCTTAAGCCATCCGGTCTTAAGAAGCCAGCTTAAAATCCGGGAAGAGGGTGTCTCCAGCATGTCGTACTCGGTCTCATTCTCTTCCGCCTTAAGCTCAAAACGCTTCCTGGCGTTCATATCGCTCAATGCCTGG
This sequence comes from uncultured Dorea sp., assembly GCA_947388185.1. Lineage (GTDB taxonomy): Bacteria > Bacillota > Clostridia > Lachnospirales > Lachnospiraceae > Sporofaciens. The sequence continues at coordinate 9,588 of CANDQP010000061.1, forward strand.
ATGCACACTTCCCGGGTGAGAAAGTAGTTGCTGTATTGATATTCTTCGTTAATGCACAGAAGTGCTTCTATGTAAATCTCCCGGTTTACACTTCGGAAGAGACTCCAAAATGTATCCGGGATTTCTTGTCTAAGCTGCATTATATGGACTCCTGAATATTATTTATCTTTGGAAAACAGGGATTTCCAGAAGCCGGGTTTTTCTTCGGGAGCTTCTTTGAAGCCGATCGCAACCGGGGCGCATGCTGGGACTACGAATTCCAGTCCGTCTTCGCTCTCGGTAACGTCCGGATAGATAATAGTTCCTGCTTCCGTTCCGTCTATCGTGTGTGGATAAATGTATGCAACGACGGCTTCATGGCTGCTCTTACCTACTCCCTGAGGATACGGAATCTTGATGGTCAGGCCGTCGGAGGATACTTCGTCGGTGTCGGCGCGTTCCCATTCGGCAGCGTCCTGGTTCTTGCGCATCAGGGTGGGATCGTAGGTGTATATGTAGGTCTGGCGGATATCCTGCTTCATGACTGCACCGATCAGTCCTTTCTCGATCTCGCTCGGCGTATCGAAATCCGGAATCCGCCTCAGGCGCTCCGGAACTCTGGATACTCCGGTCTCCAGATCCAGCCTGTACATCCTGCCCTTCACTACTGCCACTCCGTGGGGTACCGGTTTCTTCACCACATCATTGATAATGCCAAAGACAACCGGCAATTCTTCCGGGAGCGCGTAATTCTTGGCGGCAGGGCTGTCGCCAAGCGAATACTTCTTATTCTCGTCTTTCCAGCTGAGCCGGATCTCCTGATCGCTTCCCGCTTCTCTGGGGGAAACACCTGTGATCAGATCCACAGGGAAGCTTACCGGCAGATTCTCGTCATCCTGATCGGCGGGGAGATACCCTTCCACGCGCAGATCTCCATAGATAGTTACGTCGTTATCCCTGATATTCCCAACCACTTCCAGATCGCCCGTATCCCATTCCAGACGCTTCGGCGTGATGCTCCACTCCTTCGCGGCGCTGACAGGACCTGCTATGACATAATTGCCCGCATACCCTTCTTCCAGGAAGAAGTCAACCGTGACTCCATAAGTACCGACCTCTGTCGCACTCACCGTTCCGCCGACCGACACCTTAATCCCTTCCGGCAGGTCTGCCTTAACCTTCAGCGTCTTCTCTGTACCGTCATACTCATAAGTGGTATCTGTCTTCTCCTCCCAGTTGATCTTCGTGACGTCTATCTCTCTTGGAGATACGCTGACCCCAAGAGAACATGCCGCTTCCTTCCCGTTCTCCTTATAGACCAATGTCACGGCAGTCTGTCCTACCCTTAAGCCGCCTTCCTTAATCCCTATTTTATTATTAGATGCGGCCTTGGTTGCTCCCGAGCTGTAGGCCACCGTAACTACCATTCCTGTCCGGTCAAACCGCTCTCCGTAGGTATATGCAGTCTTCTTCGGCGGTGTGGTAAGGCTGATCCCCGTCATCTCACCGGCATCCAATACCTCGAAGGTCTTCGACACCTGATCGTCTCCGTCTTCCGGGTTGGTAAATGTAACCGTGTAGGTTCCTTTTTCCACGACTTCTGCCGGGCTGATCTCCATCTTCCATTCATCACTCTTCGTCTGGTTAAATATGCGGTTCCTGACTACAACCGTACCGTCTATACGGATGCTGTCTTCGATATATTTCTTCACATATTCGGTATGGTCTTCTCCCGTACCATACAGCATCCTGTCCGGCACCGAGAACATATTCTCCGTCATGCCGCTGAGTATATAGAACGCCCCGTCTCCGCCGATATAACCGTTACCTGTCAGGCAGTCCGCGCTTCCGATCCTCAGCGTGCCGTTATTCATCAGGTTGCCGTCCAATGCCAGCGAATACGCCGAAGGAATAGTAAGCGTCTGTCCGTTTGCGATCGTCAATACCTTATTCGCCGGTATCGATAGATCTTCTTTGTTCAATGTATACGTTCCGTAGACCTGTCCGGCATTGCCCTCGAACAATACACCGGATGTAAACCCGTCTCTACCGGCGGTTACGCTCCCTGCATCGATCCACGCCGTTCCGCCCTTATCAGAAACAAGCGAACCGCCTCCGGTACCTCCGATCTTCGTTGCGATGATCCTGCCGCCGCTGATCTTAATGGTTCCGCAGTTGGTATTCTTCGTATCCTTTCCGCCGTTATCCTTAGACGTTCCTCCGATCCCCGAACCAGAATCCGGCGTATCCGTCCTCGCCTCCAGCGTTCCGCCTCTCTGCGCGGTGATCTCTACAGACGCCCCCTCCGGTACCGCAACAGCCGCATAGCCTCCGGAATGCAGGATATTCTCTCCCTTCAAGGTCAATGCTGCCTTCGCATCCGGCGCGATATAAAGAGGGTTATATCCGCCGCCGGACGCAGTATTGATCTCTACCTCGTCGAACATAATATCATGCTTCTTACCGCTTGCCACCGTAACTACATGATCCGTTTCCTTCCCGTTCGTGGTTATGATGTAACCGTCTCCGCCTGCCGGACCTGCCTTCTTCTTGCCGTCTCCCTGCCTGTAACCGTCAGAGCTGATCTCAATATCTCCCTTCGTCAGATCAAGCTCCACATCGGCCGCACAGACCGACATCCCGATCCACAGGAAACACAGCGCCGATAACAGCACCGTTCTGGTTATATCTGTCAATGTCTTTTTAATATATATTTTTTCCATACTCATCTTTTTCTCCCAAATCGGCGTATCTGGATCAACCCTAATATGTCAGCAGCAGCCAACACCGTCAAAAATATGTAGAAACCGATCTGCGTCTTGTCCCCGGTAGAGATACCCTGACCAGAACCGCCTCCATTCCCGGACCCGTCTCCGCTGCCGCCTCCAGAACCATTCCCGCCGCCGCTGCCAGAACCATCTCCGTTCCCGTCTCCGCTGCCGTCTCCATCTCCGTCTCCGCTACCGTCTCCGTTTCCGCTGCCGTCTCCGTCTCCGCTGCCGTCTCCATCTCCTCCAGGCGGATTATCCTCTTCTCCCGGGTCATCTCCGTCATTATCAGATGGATCCTTAATCTCTTCCCATCCTACGGCAACCGGCGCCGGCGCCGGAATCGTGAATTGAATCCCGCCGTCCGTCCTGGTCACTTCGAGATAAACGATGGTTCCTGCTTCCACTCCGTTGATCGTCTCTGGATAGATGTACGCGACAACTCCTTTGTACTTCTCTCCTGTAATCCCTTCCGGATAAGGCATGGTAATCGTCAGACCTGCTGAAGGGATTGCGGATGCCTCTGCTCTCTGCCAGCCCGAATCTCCGTCGCCTCTGCTAAGAAGCGCAAGGTCATAGGACATAACATATCCCGGGGCAATTCCTTTCTTCACAACCTCTTCCACCAGCCTGCCCTCCAAAGCGCTGGGAGTCTCATACTCCTCGGTCAATCCGTCAGGCACTTTCGATATCCTCGTCTCCAGGTCCATCCGGTACTCGGTTCCCTCTTCCGGTTTCAGTTCCCGCGGAAGTTCAAGCTCCTCTACCTCATTGACACTGCCTGAGACTACAGGAAGATCTCCCGGCAGATTATAGTTCCCTGCTGCGCTTCCTTCCAGACGGAACTTGTCATCCTCATTCTTCCACTCCAGCGCAATGTCCTTATTCTCCCCGGCAACCTTGTCATGAACGCCTGTGATATTGTCTGTAGAGAAACTTGTATTAATATTCCCGTCTCTTACATCGGAATCGACTGCGCCGTTCACACCTAATTCCCCATAGATATTCGCGTCATCGTCCCGCGTATTGCCTACCGCTTCCAGATCACTCGTATTCCATTCCAAATCCTTGGGCTTGATGGTCCATTCCAGTTCAGTCCTCAGAGATGAACCTCCGTCATCACCTAATATATATTGGTCCTCGTATCCCGGTTTCAGTTTGAACTCTACCGTTACCTTATAAGTACCGGCATTCTTCTCTTCACCCGTTCCTGTGACAACCATCTCTACCCCTTCCGGGAGCAGCTCTTCATCGAAGATTGGGCTGTGGAACTCTCCGTCATAATCAAAGACCGTATCCTCCTCATTCCATTCTATTCCTGAGAGGTCAATCTTCTTCTTCCCTACTGTGATACCGGTCTCACACTCAAGCACCTCGCCGTATACTCCCCGGTAAGTTATTGTAACAGAAGTCTGCCCCGCTTTAAGGCCTGTGCCGTCCGTAATGGTGACCTCTTCCGTAATATCCTGCCTGCTCCCATCCTTACTGATCGCAGTAATGATCATTCCTGCCGGATCAAAATTATCGCCATACTCATAGGATGTCTTGTCAGGCGGAGCAGTTACTTCAATCCTGACTACGGTATCATCTGAATATACAAGGAAGCTCTTCTCTATCGTCCTGTTAAACGGCACAGTTGTAAATGTAGCCGTATACTGTCCTGCCCCATTGACCGCACTCGGACGAATGTTCAGTACATAAGGCGGATTGACAAAGTTCTGACCTTTCAGTGATGCCCGACATGCATTTTCAAAACTTGTTTCCAATCTTGTTTTTACTGATTCTGTCTGATCCGTCCCTGTATCCTCAAGATCCTGGGGCGCTTCAAAATCATCCGAAAACAGATAATAATTACCTCCGGCACCTATATTCCCATTTCCTGCCAAACAATCCTTGCTGTCAATACAGATTATTCCCTGCGCATCTGCCGCCGCAGATGCAAATTCAATATTATTACCTTCTGACAGTGTCAGGATATGATCCTTCGGTATGTATAACATCTTACCTGCATCGATCGTAAGCTTTTTACCCTGCGATATTGCGGCATCCTGATTTAATTCATAACTGTTGCCGTATATCTTTCCTTCATTTCCAATAAATAAAACTCCGCTTAAAAACTTGCCTGTTCCATCGTTTCCTGATCCGGCGCCCAGCATTAAACTGTCAGTCTCCACCCATGCGCTTCCGGTTCTGTCACTGACTAACTCACCGCTGGGCTTCACACCGCCTCCTCCAATACCGATTCCGGCAGCATCCGTTCCTCCGGCCTTCGCTGATACATAACCTCCGGTGATCGTAATTGTTCCTACCTGAATCGTATCTTGGGTACTTGAACCTGCTACACCTCCGCTTCCGATTCCCGCACCGGCGCCTGTGCCCATATTTCCAGACGACCAGGTCGGACCTTTCCCACCTGTTGCTTCCACATGGCCTCCGGTAATCAAGATATCACCGCATCCTTCTCCGTAATCACCGCCGATCCCCGCAGCACCGTCATTGCCGGCTGCCGTCACACGCCCTCCGGCAATCTTAAGCTGACTACCTTCTTCCACCTTAATGCCTGCCGCCTCAAACCCGCCTGCCGTATTGATCGTCCCTCCGAGAATCTCCAATGTACCGTAGCTCACACGGATAGCCGCGCTTTCATTCGTCCAATTAACAGAATTGTCGATAACCGTCAATTCTCCGGTGCTCTCTTCTGTAACAGTCAGCGTAACTTTGGTTACATTCTTAGTGCCGACCCCCACGGGATTCCATCCTTGCAACTCATTCTTTCCTTCAAGCGTCAGATATACCCTGGCCGCACTGTCCGCTTTGTTAATCGTAGCAACACCAAACCCGGCGTTTCTGGAATTAATATGTACCTCTGAAAATGTAATTTTATGCTCTCCGCTTCTGACCGTAACTCCGTTGTCAGTCGCCTCGCCGCCGCTTGTAATAATATAATCCTTTCCCGGCTTAAACTCCCCAGCTGTAGCACCGTTTTGCCTGTATCTGTTCTCCTCGATCTCGATCGAGCCGTTCCTTAGATCAAGCTCTATCACCTCACCTGCGGCATGCAGAGTTTCTCCTTTTAAAACAAATACCAGAATGGCTGCCAATATTCCCCAACGCGCTATTTTCAATGTATTTTTCATTCTCATCGTATCTATATACAACCTCGTATTCTTCCTTATAGTCATACTATCCCATTAAACATGATAAGTATAACACAGGTGCATCCGATTTTCTACAAGCGAAATCCCTGTTTGTCAGGAAATTTCTTGAATTTTATGTCGAAAATTGTTATGATATAGGAAATGTGGATTACACATCTGAATATTCAACACAAAAAGGAGGGAGTATTTGTGTCTAATGAATTGAATGTTACCAGTGGAGAAGCCACAGGAACGGCCGCTGAACCGGCTGCAGGGGAGAGTACAGGGGTTATAAGCGATAATAAGATCGTTCCGATTGCGAATAAAACAGGCGCCGCCGAACCCGGCATTGCGGCAGAAACAGTTGTCCCGGCAGTGGCCCAACCGGTTGCGCCTGCAGTTAACAACAGCTCAGACGGCGCCGCCCAGGCAGCTGCATCGTCTGCACCAGCCGCACCATCGGTTCCAACAACTGCAGATCCGGCTTTGGAATCGGCTGCTACAAGCCAGGCAGCAGCGGCTTTCGCCCAGACGGCGGCAGGCAGTCCGGTACAGAACCAGCCACAGGAACCTGAGACACCGCCAAAGCATGTCTCTGCTGCCTCTTCATACAGAGAAGAGCGGGAAGATTCTTTTGATTTCGATGAGGACGAACGGCCCAGGAGGCGCCTCTTCCGTTCCCGCCGCGAGGAGGAATCAAGAGATAAGCTGATTCTTTCCCGTATCAAAGACGACGAACTGTTAGAGTATCTTACATTAGAACAGCGCAGGCTTGAGTTCCTGCAGCAGGCCAAGGAGATCCGCGAGAAGCGGCTGCTTGCGGCATTTCAGCTTCTAATCTCACTGGCAGCGATCGTTGCAGTTACATATCTGCTGAAGGATAATCCGACGATCCTTATAAGTATCTTATATATTGTCGGTATTATCGCCGCACTGATCATATGGAAGAATCCCCGGGATAAAGGGAAGGGAAGACACTGATATTTGAATTTTTTAAAGAGAGAGTCCTGTGGGATTCTCTCTTTTCTATTTATCATACTTATTGCAGGATAATCCGTTTTGGAAAAGGGCGAGAGTTTTGCTTTGTATTGTTCCGTTATTTTATCTAATGTTGTTCCGATATTATTGGTATTGTTCCGATAAAGTGGTATACTATAGTAAGATTGGGGGAAAGTCTATGTTCATGACAGTAAAACAGGCTTCTGAAAAATGGGGTATTTCTGACAGAAGGATCCGTGTTCTTTGCTCTGAAGGGAAAATTCCTGGTGCATACCAAGAAGGACGGGGATGGAAAATTCCTGCTGATGCTAATAAACCTGCTGACGGCCGTTATAGATCAACGGAAAACCTCTTGCTGCAAATTGACCGCAAAAAGACAGAGCTGAACAGCAGAAGGCCTTTGACGGCAGGTGAACTGGCAAGACTCAGCGAGGAGTTTATCGTTGAATACACTTACAACTCTAACGCCATCGAAGGTAATACTCTTACCTTGCGCGAAACAGACTTGGTACTTCGGGGTCTTACGATTGATCAGAAACCATTAAAAGATCACATGGAGGCCATCGGCCATAAAGAGGCTTTTGACTTTGTGAGCGAACTTGTGAAAGATAATGTTCCGATTAGCGAAAGCATCATCAAACAGATTCATTATCTTGTCCTTGCCGATAAGAAAGAAGACCGTGGTGTATACCGCAGAGTTCCGGTGCGTATTATGGGCGCACAGAATGAACCTGTGCAGCCATATCTTATCGAACCTAAGATGGAACAGTTATTACACGAGTTTGCGGAAAGCACGGAGCATATCGTAACTAAACTGGCTCGTTTCCATATTGAATTTGAGGGCATCCATCCTTTCATCGATGGAAACGGCAGAACCGGCAGACTGCTTGTGAATTTCGAATTAATGAAGGCAGGTTACCCACCTGTCAATATTAAGTTTACAGATCGAATTGCTTACTATAATGCATTTGATGAGTATTATGTAAAACAGAACCTTTCGGCTATGGAAAATCTGTTTATTGGATACATCAACGCAAGGTTGGATATGTATTTGGATATGCTGCAGGATTAACCAACCTTCATATGAACTATTCTCCCCCTAATACATCCCCGCCAGGATCACGCTCGCCGCCAGCCCGGCAAATGTAGCAAGCATCGCCCCAGTAAGCGTATACCTTGTCTTCGTCACCTTCGCTGTCATAAAATACACGCTCATCGTATAGAAGATGGTCTCCGTACAGGACATACTGATAGACCCGATCAACCCGATATAGGAATCCGTTCCATGCTCCTTGAACAGATCAAGCAAAAGCCCCGTAGCCGCAGAGGATGAGAACATCTTCACCACCGTCAGCGGCACAAGTTCTCCCGGGAAACCTATGTATTTCGTAAATTTCCCGATCAGCTCCGACAGAAAACCCAGGAACCCGGATGCCCGCAGGATTCCCACAGCTACCATCAGCCCCACCAGCGTCGGCATGATCTTGATCACGGTAAAAAACCCGCTTTTCGCCCCCTTGATAAAGGTGTCATATACGTCTACCTTCATCATGATCCCGTAACATACGATTCCGAAGATCACAAGAGGTACGATAAAATCCGTCATATACAGCAATAATTTCACTAAGCATCCCAACTTCTGCTAACACTTATTTTATTGTATGAACCATATCTCTGTTTTATCTCTGAAATTCGTAGCAGAATTCTTAACACAGCCTCAACAGACTCTCCGCCAACCACCGATACAACAAAAAAGCTGTCCGCATCCGAACAGCTTTTTAATCACCACCATATTAGTATGATTTGCCCCAGTAAGCCATATGCTTCGCAGGCTTTCCGCACCAGATACACTTGTCTGAGATCATATCCTCATCCTCGATCAGACACCTGGTCGCCGCGCCGCCCGTCACATACTTCACTTCACCTTCACACTCCGGATCACCGCACCAGCAGGCCTTCACGAATCCGCGGTTTGCCTTGAACTTCTCGGTCATCTCATCCATCGTAACCGCCGTGTCGATATGGCTCTGAAGGAAATCATTCGCCCTGTCGTACATATCCTGCTGGATCGTCTCGAGGATCTCCCGAAGCTTCGTCTCGATCTCATCCATGGATACCACGATCTTCTCACGGTTATCACGGCGTACAACTACTACCTGGTTCTTCTCGATCTCCTTAGGTCCGATCTCGATACGGGTAGGAATTCCAAGGATCTCCTGCTCTGAGAACTTCCATCCCGGACTCTTCTCGGAATCGTCGATCTTCACTCTGTAACCCGCCTTCTTAAGTGCCGCCAGCATCGCGTGCGCCTTATCAAGCACGCCTTCCTTGTGCTGTGCGATCGGAATGATCCGGCATTCAACCGGCGCAACGTGCGGAGGCAGTACCAATCCGTCGTCATCACCGTGAACCATGATCAGTCCGCCGATACTTCTCGTGGACCATCCCCAGGAAGTCTCATAAGCGCTCTGTAACTGGTTGTTCTTATCCACATACTTGATGTCGAACGCGTCCGGGAATCCGCTTCCGAAGAAGTGGCTGGTCGCAGACTGCAGCGCTTTGCCGTCGTGCATCAAAGCTTCTATCGTATAGGTATCCTGTGCTCCCGCGAACTTCTCATGCTCCGCTTTCCTTCCTGATACGAAAGGCATCGCCATCGTCTCTCTGTAGCAGTCCTCATATACATGCCACATCTGGATGGTCCTCTCCTCCGCCTCTTCATAGGTTGCATGAAGCGTGTGACCCTCCTGCCACAGGAACTCTCTGGAACGCAAGAAAGGTCTTGTCGTCTTCTCCCAGCGAAGAACGGAATTCCACTGATTCCATACCTTAGGCAGATCTCTGTAGGAACGTACAGACTTCGCCCACAGATCACAGAACAACGTCTCTGATGTAGGACGGAAGCACATTCTCTCCTGTAATCTCTCCATACCTCCGTGAGTTACCCATGCAACCTCCGGTGCGAAGCCCTCTACATGGTCCGCTTCCTTCTCAAGAAGGCTCTCCGGGATCAACGACGGCAGATATACATTCTCTACGCCTGTCTCTTTAAAACGTCTGTCCAGATCTGCCTGGATCAGTTCCCAGATCGCATAACCATTCGGTAAATAGTTAAGGCATCCTTTTACACTTGAATAGTCGCACAGTTCAGCCTCACGCACAACATCCGTGTACCACTGTGCAAAGTTCTTATCACGAGGTGTGATATTTTTTACTAACTTTTCCTTTGCCATGTCTCTCTTCTCCTTTTCTTCTCCGTCAGGGCCCCTGCCCCGCGATTCTAATATACACGCTCGGAAGTTCCCGGCTGCATTTTCCTATGCTGCAGAGCGGTCTTTGCTGCTCAATATTACGCAGGACCGCTTTTCCGGCATAAAAAAACACCAAACCATCGACTCCCTCTGTCAACAAAAGGGACCGAAAAGCTCGGCGGTACCACCCTAGTTAACTGCGACCCTTTCGCAGTTCTCTCTTAACCGTCATTAACGCTGACAAACGCTGCATTTTCACACAGCGGCTCCAAGGTAGGTTCATCACAGGTCAATCCAAGAATCTCTCAGCCGCGGACTCTCTCTCTGTGGAATCTCTTCTGCAATTACTATTCCTCTTCACAGCCACCCCCGCTTAACGCAACTAACATTGCCGGCGGGTTATTCAATTAAACGTAATTCTAATAGACAACGGACAATTTGTCAAGGATAAAATTCCAATTCCAGGAATCTTTGTAACAGTTCAGGCAAGCCCGAACTGTTACGCATCTTTTACCGTCCAAGTATATATACGAAGAAGGTCAGATACGCCAGCAAGAACAGCGCCCCTTCATTCCTTCTTATCTCCCGCTTGGAAAGCGCCGCCCCGTACACGATCAGGCTCGCCGCAATCAGGATCAGTGTATCATATACCGCCGTAACATCCAGTACGATCGGTGTGATCGTCGCGGATACACCAAGGATCAACAGAATATTGAAGATATTAGACCCTACCACATTCCCAACTGCAAGGTCGTTCTCCCCTTTGCCTGCCGCCACCATAGACGTCACCAGCTCCGGCAGCGACGTCCCGAGGGCTACGATCGTAAGTCCGATAAATGTCTGGCTCAAGCCGAACCTCACAGCGATCCCCGTGGCGCTGTTCACCACCAGTTCCCCGCCCAGGACAATCCCCGCAAGGCCGCACACGATATATACCGCACTTCTTGCCGGAGTCAGCACCTTATATTCCTCTCTGTCTTTGCCTGCTTCGCCTTCATCTTCATCCGTTCCGTCTCTGGATGTGAGCGCCTCTC